>JBGYGP010000245.1:0-3614 GCA_041820645.1 Proteiniphilum sp.
TCTGCTCTACAATATCAAATTGTTTCTTCAAACTCGCTTACTGCTTTTCAAGAAGCTTTACTCGTTGTTCAAGCTCCATAATTTTCTGTTCGGGCGTTTTATTCATCAGACGATTAATTTGATATTCGCGGTCAAAGGTACCTTATTTTCTTATCCAGTTCAAAACTGTTCCATGGGATTGAATGCCGTACTTGCGTAATGCGCCCGTAATACTTAACTCTTCGTTTTCTACTTCTGATACAACCTGCAATTTAAAGGACAAGCTGTAATCTTTCTGTCTACGCTTTACGTACTGTTCTTCTCTTTCTTTCATAACGTTCTTTTTTAGTGTAACGCTATTTCAGGACGAGACAGAACATGAAAACGGCAGGCTGATAATGCGAAAGCGCCTCCGCGTTGTAAAAATACTCAAATTTCGCGCGTTACATCATTTTAATTATCTCCCGAAGTTAATTAATGAACTCCCGGAGTTATTTCATATATGTCCTGGAGTTAATTGATGCACTTCCGGAGTTATTTTAAATATGTTCTGAAATTATTTAGCGAACTTCTGAAGTTAATTAATGCATTTCCGGAGTTATTTCAAATATGTCCCGGAGTTAACTGATGCACTTCTGGAGTTCATTAAATATGTCATTACTAATCCCTGAGAGACACAACGGAGCGAAAGAGAACGAGGGGTTCTTGACTTTTGCGGAAAAACAGGCAAAGAAACCAAAGAAAACACTAACTTTGTACCGTTTTTGTTTTATAAAGACAGTACGGTTAGACTATACAGTAATGCGGATGGAAAAGTTGACGGAAAAATAATATAAAAACATCTGGAAAACAGTATGACAAAAAAGTAAACTCATTGTATAATCGATCAAATAAAAGCGATAGCACAACTATTTCGTGCATACAAAATCATCCCGATGCCAAATCCGGCACAGAAGGAAGCTGGACGTTATTGTTGCCGTTGCGCGCCGTAGCGACGAAGCCCGGTTTGAAAACAGAAAATAGAAGAACCCCGAAATCGCAATAATCTTTTCAATAATGACTTATCGAATGACTTATCGCTACTTGCTTGCCTGTTTTATTTATTTATCGGCATTTTATGCCGCTGCACAAAACAAACCTTTCGGACTGATGACCGACCTGCTGAAAAACACCGGTACGGTTTTTATCGGCGGCTATCCGTCATCCGTAACGCCGGAAGAGGCTGTCTCTGCCATAGAATCGGTACAGATGGCGGAAATACTGTCGGAATATCCGTCGCTAAGTTGGATGGTTCCCGACAACGGAAGAAACACCCGTCAGACGGCTTACAGAATCATTGTTTCCGATTCGCGGGAACAGGCCGAAAAAGGGGTAGGCAATATCTGGGACAGCGGTTGGGTAAACTCGGCACAATCGGTATCGGTGAAGTATGGAGGGGCGCCTCTCATCCCGAACACACTCTATTACTGGCGAGTAAAAACAATAACCGATACCGGCGGAGAAAGCCGATGGTCGGATAGAGTCTCTTTCAAAACAGGTAACCGATTGGAACCCTACCGCATATCGGGCGAAATACTGGTAAAATCGGCCGAAAATCCCGTTGCCCGTACCCACGCAGACAACATCCATTTTTTCGATTTCGGCAAAGCCGCATTCGGACAGTTGTTGGTAAGGCTTTCTTCGGAAAACGGAAACGATACCGTAACCATAAACATCGGAGAAAAAAACGTTGCCGACCGCGTAGATGCCGCTCCGGGCGGTACAATCCGCTATCAGTCGCACCCTCTTGTTTTGCAGAAAGGCACGCACCTCTACCGCATCAAAATCCGTAAAGACAAGCGCAACACTCTGGATGTTGCCGTAAAGATGCCGGCCTATATCGGCGAAGCAATGCCTTTTCGCTATGCCGAAATACTGAATTATAACAAGCAGTTGGGCGAAACGGATGTTATCCGCGAAGCGATTCACTACCCCTTCGATGAATCGGCTGCTCTCTTCCGTTCCGACAACGACGTCCTCAACCGCGTTTGGGATATGTGCAGGCATACCATGAAAGCAACCTCTTTTACAGGAATTTATATCGATGGCGACCGGGAGCGCATACCCTACGAAGCCGATATACTCATCAATCAGTTGGGCCATTACGGTGTCGATAGGGAATATTCCATCGGCCGGAAATCGCTGGAATACATTCTGGAAAAACCGACCTGGCCTACCGAGTGGATTTTGCAAGCGTTGCTCATCGCATACTACGACTATATGTACACGGGCGATTATCGCGCATTGGAAAAAAATTACGACCTGCTGAAAAACAGAACACTCACACAACTCACTACCGAAAAGGGATTAATCTCTACCACTACCGGGCTACAAACGCCTGCTTTTCTGAAATCCATCCGCTTCAAGGAACCCATAAGAGACATTGTGGATTGGCCGAGCAACGAAAGAGATGGTTTTGTATTTTGCGATTACAATTCGGTGGTAAATGCTTTTCATTACGAGGCATTGAAAATTATGGAGCTGATAGCTGCAGTGTTAGGCAAAAAAAACGATGCGGCATCTTATTCGGCTGCTCGCAAGCAGGTTTATAAAACTTTCAACGAAATGTTTTTCGACCCGTCGCAAAAATTGTTTGCCGATGGCGATACTACCCGTCATACGTCCCTCCATGCCAACATGTTTGCATATACCTTTGGGTTGGCGCCGCAAAAATACACACCGAACATACAGGCTTTTCTCAAATCGAAAGGGATGGCCTGCAGCGTTTACGGCGCCCAATTTCTCATGGAGGCTCTTTACAAAGGCGGAAACGGCGAGCATGCCGAAAACCTGCTGATATCCACCGGCGAGCGGAGCTGGTACAACATGCTGCGTTCGGGCTCTACCGTAGCCTTAGAGGCTTGGGATATGAAATACAAACCCAACCTCGATTGGAACCATGCCTGGGGAGCCGTCCCTGCAAATACAATTGCGCGTTATGTGGTGGGCGTAAAACCGTCGGCTGCCGGTTTCGAAAATATCGAACTCAAACCCCACGTGTATAATCTGTCGTTTGTAGAAGCGCGGATTCCTACTATCCGTGGAAGTATTTCGTTTGACTACAGGAAAATAACCGATGCCGAATACCTCCTGTCGGTAGAAATACCCGCCAATATGCAGGCCGATGTTTATCTGCCGGTTCCGGTAGGCAAATCGCCCATTCAGGTTTTTCTGGACAATCGGAAAATAAATCTTACCCACAATGCAAGGGAAAAAGAACACCTGTACGTCGGGAAATTAGGTTCGGGAAAATATTTATACCGCGTACAACGAAAAAAATAGACGAAAAGAATTGAAAAGTGAAAGCAACATTCTGAATTCTTGTTGTTCGATAAATTATCAATTAATCAATTATTCGCATAAACGAGGGTTTGGGTGTTAGCCTATTTTTGCGTAGCAAAAACAGAAAGGCATCGAGTGCGGAAGGGGAGAAAATCTTGTTTCCCAATCTCCGTACATGCGAGGAAGGGAGAAAACGAAAGCCTGTTTGATCGCGAGCGAGTTCTTTCGTTTAGCGCACAAGCACGCAGCAGGTCGGTCTCGGAACGGGAGTCTCTACCTTTTTTTGATTCCTTACTTGTGTCAAGAGAAGAAAA
>JBGYGP010000246.1:0-3554 GCA_041820645.1 Proteiniphilum sp.
CCTGTAAAATTTCACCAAAGCCACCCCGTCTTTTATCATGGCGTTACGAAACCCTTTGAGTTCGGTTTTGTTTTTTATGCTCTTCATCAAATCCACCGGCGAAGGCACATCTACAATCCTGCACGAAGCGGGTATCCTCCGATAGAGTTTGTAATTGATCTTATTACCGGTGATGCAAACCGAAGAATTTTCAGGCAAACGGGAAACATAGTTGAATATCTGATTGTAATCATCAATCTTCACACCTTGCTTCAAGAGGCGGTGTTTGGTATCGTCGGAAAGTTTGTCGGGGTCGATAAACAACACACTCTCTTTCGGAGAAATAAATCCGTAAGCGACCGTTACCGGATTGAATTCCACATCGTTGCCCCGTATATTGAAAATCCAAGCTACAGCATCCAACGTTACCGCAATCAAACCGTTAGCCTCAAGCCTTTCAAGCGCGGTATTGATGCGTTTAATCTTCTTTCGGGTGGATTCCCCCGTGATTTCATCGGGAAGAAGAAAAGCTTTGTTTTTAGGAATTTCGGGACGATTAGGCCAAATTTCCGCAAACGGGTCTAAAGCGGTTTCCAGCTTGATGCCTTTGTTTTCAAGTTTCGATTTCAATGCTTTGGCATCCGAAGCGGCATAGACCAACCCGTCGATACCCACGGCACCGCCTTTCCCTACTTGAGCGATTACCCAATCAGTCATATCCGGCGTATCGGCAAGCCCCATCTTAAACAGCTCGAAACCTGTGTTTTCCAACTCGTCGGCGGCTTGAAGAAAGTACCTCGAATCGGTCCACACGCCGGCTTTGTCCTTGGTTACCACAGCTGTTCCGGCAGAGCCCGTAAAACCACTAATCCATTTTCTCGACTCCCACATTTTAGGAGGATATTCGCTCAAATGTGCATCGGTACTTGGGATGATAAAAGCATCCAGATTGTTTTTCTGCATAAAATTTCTCAACGAAGAGAGCCTTTGGGGTATTTCTGTCGTTTTCATTTTTTTTTGAATTGATTTATTTTTTAATAACCACAAATTTAACAAAATGTTCTTATTTTTGGAGCAAATAGCAATATAAATACGTTTAAGATTGATGAAAACATTTATCGAACTAAAAAACATGGCGTTTCACGCTTTTCACGGAGTTTTACCCGAAGAGAAAGAGAAAGGAAATAATTTCACTGTCACTGTAAAATTTTCGGCAAACCTCTCTGCCGCCCTTTTTTCGGACAATTTAAACGACACGGTAAACTATGCCGAACTTTACGATTTGGTAAAATCGGAAATGGAAATTCCTTCGGAATTAATTGAACACGCCGCAGGGAGAATTTACAACCGAATAAAGGCAAATTTCTCACAAATCGAGTGGCTTGAGGTACGCCTGTCGAAACTCAAACCGCCCGTAAACGGCACAGTAGAAGCTTCCGAGGTTACAATATCGGATTGAGAAACGAATGTATTCTAAAAAAAGCGTTATCTTTGCAGATATTTTTCCACACAGATGCAACAGCAAGAAAATATAGAAGGAAACCTGATTTACAAAACAGAAACAGTAACGGCCGAAAACGCTGATGCTTCCGACTCATCCATCCTGAGAACGGAAAATCAGGTAAAAAAATACGGCAAAAGAACTGTCGTAAACCATGTTTCCATCAACGTAAAACAAGGCGAGATTGTAGGTTTGCTCGGACCAAACGGAGCCGGAAAAACCACCACATTTTATATGTCTGTGGGACTTATTGTCCCAAACGAAGGAAATATTTTTTTGGGCAACACAAACATCACCAAATACCCCGTTTACAAACGTGCACAGCACGGAATCGGATATTTGGCACAGGAAAAATCTATTTTCAGAAAAATGTCGGTAGAAGACAACATCAAATCGGTATTGGAGTTTACCGATAAAACCCCGAAAGAACAGGAAGAAAAATTGGAACTGTTGATTGCGGAATTCGGATTGGAAAAAGTGCGCAAAAACATGGGCGACAGGCTTTCGGGCGGAGAATGCCGCCGTGCAGAAATTGCGCGATGTTTGGCCATCGATCCCAAATTCATCATGCTTGACGAACCGTTTGCCGGAGTCGATCCTATTGCCGTGCAAGACATTCAATCGATTGTAGCGCAACTTAAATACCGGAATATCGGTATTCTCATCACAGACCACAACGTGGACGAAACATTGAGCATTACCGACAGAGCCTACTTGCTTTTCGAGGGGAGGGTTTTGTTTCAGGGGACAGCCGAAGAGCTTGCCGAAAACCCAATTGTCAGGGAAAAATATCTGGGGCACGACTTTGAGCTCCGCCGCAAGAAATTTGAAAAATTCGGATGAGTCGCATCCTTGCCATAGATTACGGGAAGAAACGTTCGGGAATTGCCATAAGCGACCCCTTGCAAATTATCGCCAATGGGCTTACAACGGTAGAAACTTCACATTTGGTCGATTTCCTGACGGATTACCTGCAAAAAGAATCGGTAGAAGCAATCGTGGTAGGGCTGCCAAAACAGATGAACAACGAATTGTCGGAGAACATGAAGCGGATTGAACCTTTTGTCAATCGCATCCGGAAACTTTTTCCAAACACAAGAATAGAATATTTCGACGAACGCTTTACCTCAAAAATAGCTTTTCAGACGATGATAGACGGAGGGGCAAAAAAGAAAACCCGACAAAACAAAGCGCTCATTGACGAAATCAGTGCAACTATTATCCTGCAAGGATATATGGAAAGCCAACGAAAATAATTGAACAGAACACAGATATGATTTTACCAATATACATTTACGGACATCCCATACTGAGAAAAGTTGCAAAAAACATCGAACCGGACACCTATCCCAATCTTAGGGAACTCATCGCAAACATGTATGAAACGATGTACAACGCCGATGGTATAGGCTTGGCCGCTCCGCAAGTGGGGCTCAACGACCGGATTTTCGTGGTGGATTTGGAGCCGTTGGCCGACGAACATCCCGAATTCAAGGGATTTAAGAAAGTATTTATCAATGCCGAAATCATCGAACGCACGGGAGAGTTGGAACTCGTGGAAGAGGGATGCCTGAGCATTCCCGGAATTCACGAAAAAGTAGCGCGCGAAGCCCATATCCGCATCAAATACCTCGACGAAAACCTGCAACCCCACGACGAAGAATATAACGGATACATGGCACGCGTTATTCAGCACGAATACGACCATCTCGAAGCCACCCTGTTTACCGATCGCATCTCACCCTTGCGCAAACGCATGATAAAGAGCAAGTTGACAAGTCTCGAAAAAGGTAACGTAAAATGCAACTACCGTGTAAAAACAGTGTAAGTAATTAGATTATAGAAGCTTAACGGCTTCTTCATCCACAAACCAAGTCAAGCTTCCGGAAACGGGATTGATTCTTGCCGCCGGGTATAACTCTTTTGAAGTTTGGTGTGAACCGATTATCTCTTCTATCTTCTTCGCCTTGGACGATCCGGTTACCAAGAAAGCCACGTTTCGTGCGTTATTGATTACACTTCCCGAAAGGCTTACTCGTTTTTGTCCGCTCTCCGGATGTGCTGCCACAACGCA
>JBGYGP010000247.1:0-2915 GCA_041820645.1 Proteiniphilum sp.
AAAAAATTCTTTGAATGTGTCGGAGTCCTTCAGCAGGCCGTGATTTGTTTTTTTGTATTCGGTCAGAAAGTCTGTCCCGATTGTTTTGGGTAAATCTACGTTGATGTCGTACACGGTTATTTGTTTGGATGTACCGCTGGAATAATCGGTTTCGATGTGATAGGTCGAGTTTTTTCCGGAGAAAGTTTGCTCTCCCAAGGGCGACGACAAATCAACGTATTCCGTTACATTCAGTTCCGTATAGTCATCGTTTTTAGGAAGTTGTTTCTTTATTTTGTAAACTTCTACCGTCATAGGGGCTACGGAGTCGCCGATGATGGAGGCATAGGATATTGTGAGCCGAACAGATTTTATTTCAATATCTTCCAAACTTTTGAATGCGGTATTTTCGGGATAATAAAACTCTCCTGCATAATTGGCGCGAATGGTTCCGAATACCGGATCGATGTATTCTCCCAAAATCGGATATTTTGTTTTGGAAAACACTTTACCCGCGGTTATCGTTTGCGATGAGAGCTCAAGCGTATCGGTATCCACGGCCAATTTGTCGTTCGTGGGTTTAATGGTGGTGCCGATGTTGTCGAGCGTATCGTTGCATGCGACAAAGAGCGCCATCGAAACAGCTAAAAAAAGCGTATGCAGAGAAGATTTACTTTTCATTTTGTTTCAAAAAATTTGACGACAAATATCCGAAAAAAAATATTGAAATAAAAACGCAAAAGCGGGCTATCGTCAATTTTTAAAGATATTTGTGGGCAAATTCCGAATTAATAAGTTTATACGAGGTTGTTTTTAAGAGAATTTAAATGATAACGTTATTGCAGAAGTTTGCGATTTGTGCGACGCTTTCGTTAAAATCGGGATTGTATTTCAAGAACGGAATCTTTTGCTCTTCGATGTGTTTCGAAACTTCGGAATTTATTGTTTCGCTCCCTTGGATAACACCGTCGGAATAATCGATAGCCAATTTTGTCAGGTTCACGAAGTCGATGTCGCCGTATGATTTTACCTTTTCTATCTCCTCATCGCCAATGGTATCGAAGCGGAGTTTTTCGGGAAAATCTTTTACGAAAGGCTTTTGCATCTCTTCGTTGTAAACGGAGTAAACCACTTTGGCATTTTTGAAGCAGGGGTCGTCTTTGTATCCTTTCTTGATGTATAGGGGAGCCAGAGCGGTAAATCTGCCGTGACAGTGGATAATATCGGGAACCCAACGCAGCTTTTTGATGGTTTCCATCACCCCTCTGATGAAAAAAATGCCGCGCTCGTCGTTGTCGTCGTATTCCGCACCGTTGGCGTCAATCCAAGTTTCCCTGTTTTGAAAATAGTCTTCGTTATCGATAAAATAGACCTGCATCCTTGCGGACTGAATGGATGCCACCTTGATAAGGAGCGAGTGGTCTGTGTCGTTGATGATTAGGTTCATCCCCGACAGGCGGATTACTTCGTGCAACTGATTCCGGCGTTCGTTGATGGTGCCGAATTTAGGCATAAACGTGCGGATTTCGTGACCGTTATCCTGAATTGCTTGAGGGAGATACCTCGATATGTTTGAGATTTCTGTTTCGGGTAAATAGGGTGAGATTTCCTGTGTAACGTACAATACTTTTTTATGACTCATGTTTGCTATTAGCTAATTTTGCACAAAGATAATAAAAAAAAAAATGAAAACGACAAAATGCGTCGCCTTTGTTTTTGTAACTTATTGATATGTTGTTTATTTTCTTTTTGATACCTCTTTTATGAAAAAGTCTTTTGTGCAGTCGTATTTTTTTTTCAGCGAAAAAATTCGTTGTTTTGCATCCGGAATGAGAGAACAATAGATATTCCTGACGAAATTTTCCGTATGTATTCCAACAAACAAATCGTAAAAATAGGCTATCCCATTTTGCTGAGTCTTGTTGCACAAAACATTATTCAGGTTGTGGATACCGCTTTCTTGGGCAGGGTGGGAGAGGTGGAGCTGGGAGCTTCCGCGTTGGCGGGGGTTATCTACATCGCTATCTATACGATTGGTTTCGGATTTAGCATGGGAAGTCAAATCCTTATCGGGCGGCGAAACGGAGCACAGGAGTATGGGCGGATTGGCGAAATCGTGATTCAGGGATTGTTGTTTTTGTTTGTTCCCGCGGTTTTGTTGATTACGGCTTTTAAAATGGGGTTGACCGAAACGTTGATGCGGCTGTTTCAGTCCGAATCTGTGGGTGAAGCCGTAACCGAATACCTCGATTGGCGTGTTTACGGATTTATCTTTTCGTTTGCCAACAGCATTTTCCGCGCTTTTTACATCGGCATTGCGCGCACCAAAGTATTAACAGCTAACGCATTGATAATGGCTGTTGTAAATGTGATTCTCGATTACGGATTGATTTTTGGAAATTTAGGACTTCCCGAGATGGGCATTGGCGGAGCAGCTTTGGCGTCGGTTATTGCAGAAGCTTCTTCCACACTGTTTTTTGTGCTTTATACCCGTTCGACCGTCAATTTAAAGAGATACGGATTCAACAAGTTTACTTTTGATTGGGGGGTTGTAAAAAAGGTGTTGAGTATCTCCATCTATATGATGATGCAATATGGTTTATCTATTGGGACATGGTTCGTGTTTTTTATGCTGATTGAAAACAATTTGGGCGAACGTTCCCTGGCCGTTAGCAACATTGTAAGAAGTCTGTATCTGATTGTAACCATTCCCTCCACCTCGCTCGGCTCCGCCGTAAACACGATGGTCAGCAACACCATGGGTGCCAACCGCAGAGAGGAAGTGCTGGGATTGATAAAACGGGTTGTATCGATTAGTTTTCTTGCCATGATGACGCTGGTGCTGATTATGGCAATATTTCCCCGCTTGATGATTCGTATCTATACCTCCGATGTTTTGCTTATTGAGGATACCGTTTTTCCGTTGTACGTGTTGC
>JBGYGP010000248.1:0-2980 GCA_041820645.1 Proteiniphilum sp.
AATCATTTACGGCTCCACAACGGACAATACGAAAGAGGCCGCCGCCCTTATCGCCGGCCAACTGCAAGAGTTTTCTCCCGAAACAAAAGATGTGGCAAAATGCAGTGCCGACGATTTTACGGCTGCCGATTGCCTTATCCTGGGTACTTCCACATGGGGTTCCGGTGATATACAAGACGACTGGTACGATATGCTTTCCAAACTGAAATCGACCGATTTATCGGGCAAAACGGTAGCTCTTTTCGGGCTTGGAGACTCCGACAGTTATCCCGACACGTTTGTTGACGGAATGGGAGAGCTTTACGAGTTTTTCAGCCAAAAATCCTGCAAAATAATCGGATTCGTATCTACCGCAGGTTACAATTTCGACGATTCGCGCGCGGTGGTAAACGGCGAATTTGCAGGGCTCCCGCTCAATGCCGACGGTGAAAGCCACTTGACCGGGGAGCGTATCGCAAACTGGGTAAAGTCGCTTAAATCGGATTTACAGTAACGGGGTTTTGAGAAATGGAAGTTTTGGCACACTTGATTTACGAGTATAGAAAAAGGTTGCGCAGCTTGGCGCTTCATACATTTCCCGCATCGGAGAAGGAGTATGTGGAGCGCAAATTGCAAAATCTGAATATCGATTATCTGATGCAAACCGTTACTCCTCAGAAGATAAACGTATTTTTCGGCGAAACCGCGTGTGTGGATATTGTGCGTCGGATCGGCACAAAACCGCTCAATCAATATACTCCCGAAGAGGATTTCATACTCGGCATCATGCTCGGATACGACCGCTTGCAGCAGTGCGACCGGTATTTGGAACGTTTATCGTTGGCGTCACGCTCCGATATTCGGGTGCGTATGCTTTCGGCCTGATTGTGTTTTCGGTAAGTTCTTGCTAATTATTATTTACAACTTGAGCAACATGGTACAAATTATCAACAAAACAGGTTTCGGATTAGTTTTCAAATGCTACCGATGCAACAAAATACACATTGAGTTTAACAATTTCAATCTGAATTTTTCGGAAGCCGAATACAAACGTTTTTCGGAGTATATCCACAATCTCGATGGCGAATATTGGTCTGAGATGAACAAGGATTGCATATACCGGCGTAAAATCCGTATCCCCATTGGGTCGTCCACCATTTGCCTGATGTTGAATATTGAAGAGCTTTGGGCATTGCGGAGATTGCTCGAAGTGCCGGTAAACTCAGCGCAAGAAAGACTGGTCAGCTTGTTTAAAGAAACTCCCTCCTTAAATTGAAGACGACGGTAAATTGCGCCGCCGACAGACAAACACGCGTAGCAGGCTGCAACCCTCTTAGCCAACGGGGTCGCAGCCTCGCTTTTTTGCGGGGAGGCTTTCGCCGGAGAAACGAATGGGTTTTCTTCGGCAACAAATCCCGGTTCTCGAATTCGGAGTTTTTGTCGTATTTTTGCGGTTATGGACAAAAAAATATTCAGACTCGCCATCCCCAATATCATTACCAACATCACTGTTCCCTTGTTGGGGATGATAGATATTGCCGTTGCGGGACACCTGGGTTCGGCTGTTTATATCGGGGCGATTGCGCTGGGCGCCAATATTTTCAATATGATTTATTGGAATTTCGGATTTATCCGCATCGGCACAAGCGGATTTACAGCCCAAGCCTACGGCGCGCGCAATTTTGCGGAAGCGATGAACACGCTGATACGTTCTCTCTTTGTGGGGCTGGGTATCGGATTGTTGATTGTCTCTCTGCAATATCTTGTCGGAAATGTGGCGCTCAGCCTTATCCGATCGGGGGAGGAGAGTAGGATGCACGTAGCGGACTACTTCCGCATCTGTGTTTGGAGCGCCCCTGCCGTGTTGGGCACTTATGCTTTTAAAGGATTCTTCATCGGGATGCAGAATGCGAAAACACCGATGTTTATCGCCATACTCAACAATCTTCTGAATATTGCGCTGAATTTTTTGTTTGTCTTCGGATTCGGCATGAAGATTCAGGGAATTGCTCTGGGAACGATGCTTTCGCAGGTCATTACCTTTATGATGTGTATCGCGGTATGGTTTAAACAGTACGGCAGATTGAGGAAATACATCTGCCGGGAGTCGGTTTTCGACAAACAGGCAATCCGCTCTTTCTTCAAAGTAAACGGCGATGTTTTTGTACGCACCTTCCTGCTGACACAGGTTACGACTTTTTTCACATTCGTTTCGTCCGAAATGGGCAATATGATTCTGGCATCGAATGCTTTGATGATGCAGTTTTTTATGCTTTTCTCCTATTTTATGGACGGCTTTGCCTATGCCGGCGAAGCGTTGACGGGACGATACATCGGCGCCAAAAAACCTCTTTTGCTTCGCAAAATGCTCAAACGCCTTTTCTTTTGGGGAGCTGCGGTGAGCGGAATATCGACGCTTGTCTATTTGTTTTTTCCCGATCCGATTTTGCACATCCTCACCAACGAACAGGCGGTGATAGAAACAGCCAAATCGTTTGTTTTCTGGACGGCGCTTATTCCCCTTGCCGGATTTGCCGCATTTTTGTGGGACGGCGTCTATATAGGGGCAACCGCTTCGAAAGAGATGCGCAACGCCATGATACTCTCGGCAATCGTCTTTTTCGCATGCTATTGGTTCGCAACGCCGATTTGGGGAAACAACGGATTGTGGCTGGCCTTTATCCTCTATCTCTCCATACGGAGCATTGCTCAAACCGTCCGGGCAAAAAAAGCGCTTTGGAACCGATGCGGGAAGAATAATACGGTAGCGCCCCAAAAAAACGTCTGATGATATTTCCGGTTCGGCCCATTGCTCCGCTACGTTCCGCGACATCCCCAATCGGTAATTTCTTTCCCTTTCGACCTCTCTATGCCTCTGAATGCAAATACAGGATATCAGCCTGCAACTCCCTCTTTCTCGAAAGCATCGGAAGGCGCGAAACGGAAGACGGAAGGATTATCGACCTGACAAATTGTCATAAATTAACCCATCGATGGGGTA
>JBGYGP010000249.1:0-16547 GCA_041820645.1 Proteiniphilum sp.
CCTTGCGCCTGTTTTACAGTCTGGGCGGTTGTCGGGATGTTGCACGCCCTTCCCTGAAAGGGCAGAATTGAGTTGCCGCTTGGCGGCGTTTCCGGCGGTGTACTTTGCGATGGTTGTTATGTGAATAATATTTTTGCGAAGCAAAAAATCGATTATTGCTGCTCTCCTCCGAATTCCATCAGATAGGCTTTGATGAATTGGTCGATATCGCCGTCCATTACTCCCGTAACGTCCGAAGTTTGGTGGTTGGTGCGATGATCTTTTACGCGTCGGTCGTCGAACACATAGCTTCGGATTTGCGAACCCCATTCTATCTTTTTCTTTCCGGCCTCGATTTCGGCTTGCGCGGCGCGTCGTTTTTCAAGCTCTATCTCATAGAGTTGTGAGCGCAACAAGCGCAATGCGTTTTCCCTGTTGCCCATCTGCGAACGGCTTTCGGTGTTTTCGATAACAATCTCTTGGGTTTCGCCCGTGTCGGGGTCGGTATAGTTGTAATGAAGGCGAACGCCTGTTTCTACTTTGTTCACATTTTGTCCGCCCGCACCCGAAGAACGGAAGGTATCCCAACTGAGGTTGGCCGGATTTACCTCTATTTCGATGCTGTCGTCCACCAAAGGAACTACAAAAACCGACGCAAACGAAGTCATGCGTTTCCCCTGTGCGTTGTACGGCGACACGCGCACCAGGCGGTGCACGCCGTTTTCGCTTTTCAGAAAACCGTAAGCCAAATCGCCTTCTACTTGCAGCGTGGCGGTTTTGATGCCGGCATCGTCGCCGTCTTGCCAATTGGTAACGGTTGTTCTGTAACCTTTGCTTTCGCACCATCGCTGGTACATGCGGAAGAGCATCGAAGCCCAGTCCTGACTTTCGGTTCCTCCTGCTCCGGCATTGATTTTGAGTACAGCGCCCAGCCGGTCTTCTTCTTTGCGAAGCATATTTTTGAGTTCGAGGGTTTCAATCAGTCCGATAACTTTCCGGTATGCCGAATCCACCTCCTCTTCGGTTACGATTTCCTCTTTCACGAAATCAAAGGCAAGCTGTAGCTCTTCGGCGGCCGATTTTACTTCGTTGTAGGAGTTTATCCAGCCTTTGAGTTCGCGTACAATTTTCATTTGTGCTTCCGCCTTTTTGGAGTCGTTCCAGAAATCGGGAGATTGTGTCCTTAATTCCTCTTCTTCGAGTTGGATGGTCTTTGCATCGATGTCAAAGATACCCCCTCAGCGCGTTCTCGCGCTCCAACACATCTTTTAGTTGGTCTGCAGTAATCATATTTTCTTTAAGTGAATTAAAAATAACGTTTTCTTTTGGCTTTTAGCCGCGGTAGAGGGGTTTTTACCCGTTCCGCAATGCAAATAACCTCTTGCCGCTACCCCCGAAAACCGGTACTTGGAGGAGTTTATCCCCCTTATATACTCCCGAATCCCGGTGAGGGTAGGGGATTTTTGGCCCATTATTCTTTGAACAATCGATAATGCGAAATTTTTGCGAGTGGCAAAGGTAATAAAAAAATCGCAGAGTAGGGCATCATTCGGCGTGCATGACAGGGTGAAGGCATATAAAATTTACAGATTCTCTTCTTCCCGTACAGTTATTTTCATTGTTGTCCGGTAAAAACTTTTTTGTTTGAAAAAACAAGGGTGATACCTGTTTTGGATCCAGCCCTTTTGTTTAACTTTGTTTTTTTATATGGAGTACATTATCCAATTTGAAAGTAAATGCAACGAGTGCGGTTTGTATATGGGTGTTTACGATAATGTTTCTCCGTATTGGAGAGATGGTTTGGCCGCTCGCTTTAATAATTGGTTAGAAAAACAATAATATTTTGAAATAAATACAACAAAACAATTTTTATGAAATCCGAAATAATAAACACTTTATTTTTAACAACATGTATTGTTTACACCGTACTGATTTTTGCGGGAGCCATTGTAACACGCGTAAATGACGGTCTAAACGACTATGCTTTCCTGTTGCTGATATTTCCCTCTATCATTATCCCGTGGCTGATGTATATGCCCTACAAAGCAACTCAAGTAATCGGGCTGATACTTGCCCTTGTGGCAATCAATGGAATGAGAGCCGCATTGAACTACGAATTTCCCAAAGTGTGGACGAAAGGCGATTTCTATTTTCTGTCGCTGATGTTTATGCTTTTCGTCTCCGTCGGCTTGAGAATATATCTTTGGATTCGAGGCTAAACAACAAGACGGAAAACGAATGGGGGCAGCGCTCCATAAAACAGCGGAAGAAACACCTTCATCGGAAAAACCCGAATATTTCCCGTATCCCGAAAACTATTCCGGCACTTGCACCCAATGGAACATGTTGTCGTATTCTCTTTGAAAAAAAACGTTCCATCCTTGGGGTGTTTTGAACGCGTTGATATAATTCGGAAGAGTGTAGAAAGTCCTGCGATTGAGTATGGCTTGCGTGTAGATGCAGATTGGCTCATCAACGGTTTCAAAGGTATGCCTATCTAACTTTTGAAGTATAATCTTATCCGTAAAAGTATTGGAACTCATGTAGAAAATGTTCAGATACCTTTTGTCGAGTGGCTTCCATAGCCTTGTAATCAAAATTTTCCACAAAACTAATTTCTGTGTAAATGTAATATTTTTTTGTTTACTTCATTTGACACAGTTTAGTTTACAGTCTCTAAAAAATACAACCAAAGAAGATAAATTTATTCATATCTTTACACTCTGGAAGATATTCGAATAACAGAATAAATCCGGTTCGATTTTTTGTTTCCGATGCCTGGTAATATTCTTCCGCATTCACGATGAAAAAGATATATATCTTCAATCCCGATAACGATTTGGCTCTCGCCAATTTCGGCGAACATTACACTCCGCCTCACTCTGCTCTAAAAATAGGAGAGGATCTCGATGTGCTTCCTATCTGGTTTTCCGAAAAAGATTCGCGTGTGATTTGTCGGGAGGTCTCGAACTCGGAATTTGAAAATACGATTTCAGCATTAGGAATAACTTTCGAATCCGTTTCTTGGAGGGAAGCCGCTGCGACGGCGGCCGAAATAATGCCTTGGGGGTGGAATCCTTCGCTACGACGAAAAATGATTGATATGGGCTTCGCCGCGCAACGGCTTCCCACGATGGAGGAAATCGCGCTCCTCAAAAGTTATTCGTCGCGTGAAAACGCAGTAAAAATGCTTCGGGAGCTAAAAGAATCGGAGGATGGTTTTTGCGGTGAATCGTACTACTTCTCTACTCTTCACGAGGTGTTGGACTACTTGGCTTCATCCTCTGTCGATAATGTGCTGAAAATGCCCAATTCGGGCAGCGGCAAAGGACTTGTTTGGATTCAAAGACAAATAACCGCCAAACAGACCGATTGGTGTCGCCGCGTTATCCACGAACAAGGCGGCGTGGTAGCAGAACCGAAACTAAACAAAATCAGGGATTTTGCGATGGAGTTCTCTCTCGAAAACGGCAAAGCCGATTTTGTGGGTTATTCGCTTTTCAAATCGGCAATTTCGGGTGCATACACCGGAAATATGTTGCTTCCGGACGATGCAATCGAAAAACAACTGTCGGAATATGCAGAAGTTGCCGATTTACAACGACTAAAAACAATGCTGAAAAGGAAACTCCCCCTCTATTTTCCAAAATACCGGGGCTTTGTCGGTGTGGATATGATGATTTGCAAAGCTCAAAAACCGATGATTCAACCCTGTGTGGAAATCAATATGCGGATGAATATGGGGCTTGTGGCACATACTTTTCGGAAACGATTCGTAAAAGAGAGTTCCCAAGGAGTCTTTGTAATCGATTTTTTCAAAAAGCAGGGCGAAGCCTTGGAATTTCATTCCAAAAACAAGAAAAAACATCCGCTTCATATCGAAAACAAGCAAATAGTGGAAGGTTACCTCAATCTAAATCCCATTGCGAAAAACACCTGTTTTACGGCGTATGCGGTTATCGAACGACAATAACCTCCCACCACAATTTTGATTGCGAACTTCAGAAGCGGTAGCCGATGGAAAGGGCCATCCTGAAAAGAGCCCACGGACTTTCTATTTCCGTTTTTACCGAATTGGCTCCAACGTCGATGCTGTTTATCTTTACAATTTGCTTCTTTCCCATTTTTAAATCGTTGAAAGACTTTTCTATTTTCTGTTTCAAACCAGCCTGTTCCTGAGCAGATAATGTATGGTCGGAAATGCCTTCAAATACACCCTTGTTTGAGCCGTAGTGCACCCCTATTATCGTCCAGTCTATGGCAATATTTTTTTTCCTGCCTACAAACCATTGAGCACCAAAAGCCGCCCCAAAACTGTGAGTATTCAAATCCCCGTTAACCATTACAGCTTGTTTGATATCGGTATTATCATCGTATTCGAATGAAAAATTTTTTGCATGAAAACGTTCATATTTGTAATAGGGAGCAATATAAAATCCTTTTCCATATTCCGATTTACTCAAATAGAAACGCACTTCGGGCGTAATGGAAAAAGAGTTCACTCGGATATCCCTGATAAACTGTTCATCGGTAAATTTATTGATATACGGAATACTTCCTTGCGGCATGAAATTCACTCCCAATACGGCGCTGATATTTTTAAAAACAATACGTTCCCCATAAAACCCGAAGTTACGGGTGGTCCAGCCCAGCATATTGGCTTTGATAATGGTTTTGCCATCAAGCAGCGTGTCATCGGACAAATCCCAAAAGTCGTTCTTAACCATTTGTGCATTCACACTGCAAATAGAGAATAATGATACTGTTGCTAAAAGTGCAATTTTTTTTGTAAAGTTCATTTTTTCAAGATTAAGTTTTAGTTGTTTGTTAGTTTTATCGAAGTAAATACACAATAACTGATAAAATATACTGCATTACTGCGAATTTGAGTCGGGATATATGTACGTACGCAGGGTTTCTCTTTGATTTATCTCTTCATCTCTTCCGCAAAATATGCGTAAAACAACGGAATGGTTCGGATACCGTTGTAAAACTGTTCCAACGGATAGTTTTCGTTGGGCGAGTGGATGGCATCAGAACCCAATCCGAATCCCATCAACACGGTTTTTGTCCCCAGAATCTCTTCAAATGTGGCAATAACGGGAATGCTTCCGCCCGAACGAACCGGAATCGGTTTTTTGCCGTAAACATCGGTATAAGCTTTCTCAGCGGCCTTGTAGCCCGCAAAATCGACGGGACAAACGTAGGATGCCCCTCCGTGCAAATACTCTACATTTACCTTTACCGATTTTGGGGCGATGCTTTCGAAATATTTAACAAACAATTTGCCTATTTTCCGGTGATCTTGGTTGGGAACCAATCGGGTGCTGATTTTCGCGTAGGCTTTCGACGGTAAAACCGTTTTGGCGCCCTCGCCGGTGTAACCGCCCCAAATACCGCATACATCAAACGTAGGCCGAATGCCGACACGCTCTCCCGTGGAATATCCCTTTTCTCCGGAGACCTCTCTTATATCCAGAGCCTTTTTGTATTCTGTGAGCGAAAAGGGCGCTTTTGCCATCATTTTGCGTTCTTTGTCGGATACTTCGAGAACGTCGTCGTAAAAACCGGGAATCAAGATGCGGCCGTCTTCATCAACCGTTTGTGCGATCATTTTCGACAATACATTGATGGGATTTGCTACGGCTCCGCCGAAAAGGCCCGAATGAAGGTCTTTGTCGGGGCCGGTAACTTCCACTTGCCAATAGGCCAGCCCACGCAATCCGGAAGTAATGGAAGGGGTGTCGGAGGCTATCATTGAAGTGTCGGAAACAAGAATTGCGTCGGCTTGCAGCATCTTTTTGTGTTTTTTGCAGAAGTTGGGAAGCGAGGGGGAGCCTATTTCTTCTTCTCCCTCTATCAAAAACTTTACATTGCAGGAAAGTTCTCCCGATTGCACCAGGTATTCAAACGCTTTGGCGTGCATAAACCCTTGTCCCTTGTCGTCGTCGGCACCGCGCGCCCAGATTTTACCCTCTTTTACCTCCGGTTCAAACGGATTGGTGTTCCACAACTCAATCGGATCTACCGGCATCACGTCCATGTGTGCATAAACCATGACGGTAGGAGCTTTCGGATCGATTATTTTCTCACCGTAGGTTACCGGATTGCCTTCGGTTTCCATTACTTCGGCTTTGTCGGCTCCGGCGGCCAAGAGGATTTCTTTCCATTTCTCGGCAGCTTTATACATGTCGGGTTTATGTTCCGGCAACGAAGAGATAGAGGGAATGCGAATCAAATCAAAAAGTTCATCCAGAAAGCGTTGTTTGTGGGTTTCTACGTATTTGTCAATTTTATTCATAATGCTTTTTTGTTTTTAAAAATCGATTTTCTATTTGTTCAGATTCTCAAGCGCTATGGAAGTAGCATCCAAGAGCGGTTTGATGGATATTTCGCTGCCCACGGCTTTTTTCATCCACAATTGTGGGATGATGCTGCCTTGGGTGTACATTCGCTGAATTTCATCGGCGAGATTTTTTCCGTGCACTTGCTGTTCGATTTGAAAATCAATCAAATGTCCCATGGGGTAATTGGGAAGGTAGAGCGGATAGTCGATCATGTGCGAATAGATTCCGAGCAAT
Organism: Proteiniphilum sp.; assembly: GCA_041820645.1. Taxonomy (GTDB): domain Bacteria; phylum Bacteroidota; class Bacteroidia; order Bacteroidales; family Dysgonomonadaceae; genus JBGYGP01. The sequence continues at coordinate 6,561 of JBGYGP010000249.1, forward strand.
GTTTCGTCTTTTCCTCCCAAAATTCCGGCGTAGTATTTGTTCCAAACTTCTTTCGCGATAGATAATACGGCATCTTTGAGTTGCGCAGGGGTGGCATCGGGATTCTGATACAGCCATTCCCATACCTGGATATCCACCAGCGAAACACCCATAATTTCGTAACATGCCCAAAAATTGCTCAAAGCCAAGTAATATTGGTCGTCGGGATTTGGATTTTTCAATCCCAACAGCTCCAGATCCCTCTTTTGAAAAAGGAAAGCTACCGCTTCGGTAAAGGAGGTGTTAGGAACGCCGTTGAGCATATAATAATCCACATCGTTCATGGTAATAGTCTGTTCTACGTTGTGTCCGAATTCGTGAACGGCAATGTTGTAGCCTTTGTAGTCCATTCCATTGCTGCCGACACGGGTTCTCAGATGCGCAAAGTCGCTCCGCATGGCGGAACCTGCGGCGTGTCCAGCCCCCCGGGAGGCTTCCACTGTGATGAGCGAAGCAATCTGTGTTGCTTTTTCGGGTTTCCAACCGAGTTTTATCAGCATGTTCGGCAAATCGTTTTCAAGCGCTTTGGCTGTAGGGTATTTTTTCGCAGTAATAGCAGTAAGCTCATCTTCGTTGATACCGCCGCTGCTTCTGAAGCCGTTATACCAAATATCGAACGGTTCGAGGGCTCTTCCCAATCGTTTTTCGATGAATGCTGCCACAGCTTTAACCTGCGGAGAGGTCAACAATTCCACAAACAGGGTTTCCACATCTTTTTGAGGGATTTCCATTGTTTGGTTGAAAGCCCGGTCGATTTGGGTAGGGTATTGCTGCGAGTAGGGGTCGAGTTGGCGCATTGCCAAGAAATTTTTCAGAAAGATTTCGTATCGTTTTTCAGATTCCGGAGCAGATTTAACCTCTTTTCCATCCTTTAATAATTTGTTACTCATCGGATTCCAAGTGTATCGGTTGTTGTTGATGACTTCCTGCGGAATGGATTGGTCGATGATGCGCTTCATCACAGCATATACCATACGCTGTTTTTCAAGTCCGTTTTCAGCATCGGCATAGTTCGATTTCAACTCGTCGCGCAAGCCCCAGTGGGAGATCAGTTTCATATCGGTTGGGAAAAGTTGTTTCTGCGCATTGTTTCGCAGGTTTCCCATGTAGATGTTGTAATCGGAGATGTAAGCATCTGCTTTGGTAACCGTCGCAGATATATCTTGCTGGATGTAAGCCGGTACTCTGGATGTAAACAGGTCGCCCATTCGCGCGAAAGCCCATTGTTTTTGAGTCCAGTTTTGTCCGAGTTCTGTCTTTTCTTTCAGCGAATAAAACGGAAAATTCAGGGATGTGATGAACGCAATTTTATTGGCATACAGATCGTCGTTGAGATGCGCCCCTACATCGTAACCCGCAAACATCATATCAACCTCGTCAGGAGCATTGCCTTGTAGATGCATCGGTTCTTTGAGCTTCAAATCGATTTTGTTGAAATAGCCGTATAGGATTTCAAAATTACGTTCGAGCGAAGCAAACAGTTTATCCAATTTGACTGAATCGGCAATAAAATTGTTTTTGCAAAACGCTTCAAAATCTTTTTCCGAACCGTCCGAATCCCTCCACAATCGGGCTGTTTGCGTAACCCCTCTTTCTATTCTGAAAAGATGTTTTTTGCCGAATACGTCTGTGAGGTCTTTAATTGTTTCTTTTACCTTCATTTCCGAGATATTTTTTTGGCTTTTCGACTCGTTTGCCGATGCAAATAAAAAAGCAGCCAAACACAATAGGGTTAATACTTGCTTCATTTTATGTTTCGATTTAGATTTTAATTTTATGCAAATATAAATAGAATAGGGCTAATTTAGACCAATTTCGATTGTTTTTTCGGAAAAACTATTTTTCGCAATCAATATTGTCGTTTTTTTATGCTATTTTTGAAAACGATTGACCTTTTGTAATTCTTCGACAAATTACACCGAGTTATTTTTTATACGTTACAATTAACGTTGGTATTGTGCAAAAAATAATTATTCGAATTTTGTTTCGATGGTTTTCAGCCGAAGAAATACAATTATCCGTTGCCGGTGCGGTAATTTTGGGTGAAAGCTCATAACCGTCAGTAACGATTATCGGCAAAAAAAGAGAAAGTTATTTTTAAATTTTACTCAAACAAGAAAATACAATGCAATGACTACAAGAAGAGAATTTATAAAAAATGTTGCCATGGGTACGGCAGCAGTGTCGGTAGGGGGAGTATTGCCCGGTTTCAGTGCGAAGAGTTACGGAAACATCATCGGAGCGAACGATAAGATTCGAGTTGGCGCGGTTGGCGTGAATGCGCGCGGTAATGCCCTTGCAGAAGGTTTCGCCAAAGAAAACGGTTGTGAAGTTGCTTACGTTTGCGATGTGGATAAACGTGCCATGGAAAAGTGTATCGCCCATGTGAAAGATATTGCCGGTAATAGCCCGAAAGGAGAGAGAGATTTCAGGAGGTTGTTGGAAAATAAGGATTTGGATGCCGTCATCATCGCAACACCCGAACACTGGCATGCTCCCGGCGCTTTGATGGCTATGAAAGCAGGCAAACACGTATATTTGGAAAAACCCACCGCCCATAGTCCGGCAGAAAATGAGATATTGATAGAGGCGGTGAAAAAGTACAACGTCGTAGCCGCCACGGGTACGCAGCGGCGTTCGTGGCCCAATGTTATCAACGCCATCAGGGAAATTCATACCGGCGCAATCGGGAACGTATATTTCGGAAAAGCTTGGTATGCCAACAACCGGCTATCCATTGGTACCGGCAAGATAACGCCCGTTCCCGATTGGCTCGACTGGGATTTATGGCAAGGCCCCGCTCCGCGCGTGAGTGCTTACAAAGACAATGTTGTTCATTACAATTGGCATTGGTTTCACAATTGGGGTACGGGAGAATCGGGTAACAATGCGGTACATTTTATCGATATCCTTCGTTGGGGGTTGGGAGTTGCTTATCCTACCGAAGTCAATTCCACAGGCGGAAGATTTCGTTATAAAGACGATTGGCAATTTCCCGATACGCAGGTTATTAATTTTAGCTTCGGAAAAGAGAAGATGATTTCGTGGGAAGGGAGAAGTTGCAATGGAGGAAAGGTTGAAGATTCAACTGTCGGTGCAATTTTTTACGGCGATAACGGCTCTCTCTTTATCGCGGGAGGAAACGATTATAAGATATACGACCTTAAAAATCGGTTGATAAAAGAGGTTACAAGCAATTTAACGTTTAAGGCGGGAGATACCCGCAATCCGACACAACAATTGGACGGGTTTCATTTCTCCAACTTTTTGGATAGCATTCGCCAAGGCATCCCTTTAAATGCCGATATAAATACAGGAGCTATCAGTACCACGCTGGCTCTGTTGGGAAATATCGCCCAACGAACAAAAAGCACGTTGCAGACGAATCCCGCCAACGGACATATTCTGAACAACGAAGAAGCTTCTAAATTATGGAGCCGCGAGTACGAAAAAGGTTGGGAAATGAAGTTGTAACTCTTGTAGCTTGCGTTTCCCAAGCCTCCCACGGTACGACACCCTAAGTCGCATAATCGGTTCGGAACGTATTTCCGATACGTTCCGAACGTACCGAATACCCTGACATGCTCTTTTATATCTTCCGAAGTTAATTGACGAACTTCCGAAGTTATTTCGAATATGTCCCGAAGTTATTTGATGAACTTTCGGAGTTATTTCAAATATGTTCCGGAGTTAATTAATGCACTCCCGGAGTTATTTTAAATATGTTCTGAAGTTATTTAACGAACTTCCGAAGTTATTTCGAATATGTCCCGGAGTTATTTAATGCACTCCCGAAGTTATTTTAAATATGTTCTGAGGTTATTTAATGAACTTCCGAAGTTAATTAACGCACTTCCGGTGTTGATTGCAGAAAATTCTTTCTCGATTTTTTAGACCGGTAAATATCTTTCCAACATCTCGCGCATTTCTTGTTGCAGTTTGTGTGCTTCCCGGCGGGCAGCGTTGGTAAAATCGTTATCATCGGAAGCGTATATGATTCCACGCGAGGAGTTTATCAATAATCCACATTCATTGTTCATTCCGTATCGGCAAACCTCTTCCAGCGAACCGCCTTGCGCACCCACGCCCGGGACCAATAAAAAGTGCCGCGGCACAATTTTACGTGCGTCTTCGAACCATTTTCCCTGTGTAGCACCCACTACATACATCATTTGTTCGCAGGAAGCCCATTTTTGCGAAATACGCAACACTTTTTCAAACAGACGTTCTCCGTCTGCATCTTCGACCAGTTGAAAATCGCTTGCCCCTTTGTTGCTGGTAAGTGCCAAGAGAATAACCCAACACCCGGAATAGGACAGAAATGGTTTCACACTGTCTTCGCCCATGTATGGGGCAACTGTAACGGCGTTGAGTTTTATCTCGTCGAAAAACGTGCGGGCGTACATTTCACTCGTATTGCCGATATCGCCTCGCTTGGCGTCGGCAATGATAAACTGTTCGGGGTAGCGTTGGCGTATGTAGGCCACGGTTTTTTCGAAAGCCATCCATCCTTTCACTCCCATGCTCTCATAAAAGGCCAGATTGGGCTTGTATGCCACACAATAAGATGCGGTAGCGTCAATAATCCGTTTATTGAATTCGTAAACCGGATCTTCCGCGTCAAGCAAGTGTTTGGGAATTTTTTTAATATCCGTATCCAATCCTACGCAAAGAAAAGATTGCTTTTTTTGTATTTGGGCAAAGAGTTGTTGTTTGGTCATATATTATTGATTTGTTACGTATCGATTGCCTCGATGTGTCAGGCATTGGCTTCATATTCGATATTTTTAGATTTCCGCCTCTTTCATTCGTTCTGCATTCTCGCTTATAATTAATTGGTCTATAACATCCTGAATCTCTCCCTCCATATAAGCCGAAAGATTGTAAAGGGTATAGTTGATGCGGTGGTCGGTAATACGTCCTTGCGGATAGTTGTAAGTGCGGATTTTCGCCGAACGGTCACCGGTAGAAACCATCGTCTTCCTTCTCGAAGCAACATCGCCTTGTCGTTTTGTGAGTTCGATATCGTAAAGTTTTGTCCGCAACATTTGCATGGCCAATTCCCTGTTTGCCAACTGCGAACGTGCCTGTTGACAAACTACTACAATGCCACTGGGTTTATGAGTGAGTTGCACTTTGGTTTCCACCTTGTTTACATTTTGCCCGCCGGCGCCACTGGAACGAGCCGTATGAAAATCAATATCGGCAGGATTTAACTCGATATCAAATTCTTCTGCCTCCGGCAATACAGCAACCGTAGCAGCCGACGTATGTACGCGACCTTGTGTTTCGGTTTGCGGCACTCGTTGCACCCGATGTACGCCCGATTCATACTTGAGTGTGCCATAAACGTTGTTACCCGAAACAGTAAATATTACCTCCTTAAAACCGCCGGCCGTACCTTCAGTAAAACTTGTGATTTCGGTTTGCCAACCTTTGCTTTCGCAATATTTGACATACATTTTGTATAAATCGCCCGCAAAAATGGCCGCTTCGTCGCCGCCCGTTCCTCCGCGTATTTCCATTACTACGTTTTTAGCATCTTCGGGGTCGGCAGGAATGAGTAAAAGTTTGATTTTCTCTTCCAATGCAGGCAATTTTTCGGTATTCACCGAAAGTTCCTCGTTGGCGAGAGTTCGCAAGTCGCTGTCCGATTCGGTATCGAGAATTAATCTTGCTTCTTGAATCGAGTTCAGAACTTGTTTGTATTCGTTGCGCGCTTGCACAATTTTTTGCAGTTCGCTGTATTCTTTGTTTAATCTTATAAAGCGTTTCATATCCGAAATCACTTCCGGATCGGTAATCAATGTAGCCACTTCGTCGAAGCGGATTACAAGATGCTCTAACTTATCGAGTAATGAATTTTCCGACATATTATATTACTGGCAGTGGTATGTAGCTGTTTGAATTACTTAAGTTTTATTCTCTGAATATTACTAAGTGTAGATAAATTTCCCAAATTCATTTTCAATAACCAACTCGCGCACATTCGATTTTTCTACGCGCCCCACAATTTGCGCATCAATATTGAACGATTCCGAAATTTCCATAATCCGCAGTGCGTATATTTCAGGCAAATAAATTTCCATACGGTGCCCCATGTTGAAAACTTTGTACATCTCCTTCCAGTCGGTGCCGGATTGCTGTTGAATAAGCCGAAACAGGGGAGGAATGGGGAAAAGGTTGTCTTTTACGACTTTAAGTCCATTGTTCAAAAAGTGCATGATCTTGGTTTGTGCACCTCCCGAACAATGTATCATCCCGTGTATTTCCCCTCTTAATTCTTTCATAATCAATGAAATAACAGGAGAGTAGGTGCGGGTAGGGGAAAGCATCAATTTTCCGGCATCGATATTCAGGCTATCGATATGTTCCGTAAGTTTTAGATTTCCCGAATAGAGCAGATCCTGTGGTATAGCAGCATCGTAGCTTTCGGGATATTTTTGTGCGAGATAATTGGAAAACACATCGTGCCGCGCCGAAGTAAGCCCGTTGCTTCCCATACCACCGTTGTATTCTTTTTCATAAGTAGCCTGTCCCGAAGATGATAACCCTACAATCACGTCTCCCGATCGAATATTGGCATTATCGATTACATCGGCACGTTTCATGCGACAGGTAACAGTACTGTCCACGATGATTGTGCGAACCAAATCACCAACATCTGCTGTTTCACCTCCTGTGGGATAGATATTTACGCCCAACGAAGAAAGTTCTTCGCAGAGCTCGTTAGTACCATTGATAATGGCCGAAATGACCTCGCCCGGTATCAGGTTTTTATTTCTACCAATGGTGGAAGAGAGTAATATGTTGTCTGTTGCGCCTACGCATAACAGGTCATCGATATTCATAATGAGCGCATCTTGTGCGATACCTTTCCAAACCGAAATATCTCCGGTCTCGCGCCAGTAAACATAGGCCAGTGACGATTTTGTTCCGGCACCGTCAGCATGCATGATATTACAATAATCGGTGTCACCGCCTAAAAAATCGGGAACAATTTTACAGAATGCTTTCGGAAAAATTCCTTTGTCGATATTTTTTATTGCGTTGTGCACATCTTCTTTCGAAGCCGAAACACCACGTTGGGCATACCGTTGGTTGGTTGTTGTCATGCAATTTATTTATATGGAAAAAGATGCACAAAAATAATAAAAAACTACGAAGTTTCGTCATACTGAATTGAATATTTAGGATATTCTTATAATTGACATTATGTTTAATTATAATTCTCCGTCGGAAACTTAATCAAAGACTTGTCGAAATAAAAAAGCGCCCTATTTTCTACAGGACGCTTTTTCGAAACAACTTTTTGTTTTTACAGCCCAAGCTCGGTTTCTACGGCTTTCAGTTCAGCTGATTTATCGATTCCTTTTGCACTCAAGTTGTAATATACGTTTCGAAGCAACATCAATGACCCGTTAAGTTCGCTTGAGTCGGCATTGCGAGCTTTCATTAATTTGTTTTGTTTTTCCAAAAGCGGCATTGCCTTCTGATACAACTCCACGATTTTTTTGTCATCCTCAATTACTTGTTGTCTATTACTTGTTTGCGTTGCTTTTTCATTAATATCCTGTGCTTCAACTATATATAATCTCCCGAGCGATTCTAAAGCTCTCTCGCAGTTTTCATCTTGAGCCAATGCTTTTTTGTATTCGGCTTCGGCGGCGGTTTTATCGCCTTTTTCCGCTAAAAGAGCTCCTTTTACACTGCTGAGATCACAAATATTGGTAGGATCGTTAGAGATAGCTTTATCAAGGTATTCCATCGCCTTTTGATTTTCTCCTTGACGAATGAAAACGTTCACTAAATTGGGGATGAAATACTTGCTCTTGGGGTATTTTTCTGCACCCAAATACAAAGTTTCAATGTATTTTGCGGTATCGCCCTTTTGCATATAAACACTTGCCAACAATTCATACAAATCACTTTCCTTGTATGAACTGTTTTCAACAAAAGGTTCCTTGATGGCTCTATCAATGAGCTGTATCGAGCGTTCGTCGTCTTTTGCTTGAATTGAAGTTATAATTGCATAGTACTTGATAACTTGATAGGTGCTGTCTAAAACAAACGCGTTTTTCTCACCTGCAAACATGGGTAATGTGGGGATATTCCAGTACATTTGAAAAAAGTCAGACGCTTTTTTGAGATCTTGCTGTTCGTTGTAATATACACCGCCGTTTATGTAGAACGGATGGTTGGCTTTGAGGATTCCGGCAATATCTTTTCTTACTTTATTTTTTACTTTACCTTTGGCATCCGGAAGTTCCCCCAATGAATCGGCCTTCAGATAAGGGGCATAAGAATCGAACAATCCGTCGTACATAACTTTGTCGTTGGCTTGTTTTCCCAGCATCTGGTTTGTTCTCTCGTTATCAAACGCTTTGTTTCCGATGTCGCCATATACTTTCCATACTTCGGGATCGTTTGCGGTTTCCGGATTTGTTGTAGCTTGTTTGATTAAAGTGCGAGCTTCGTTTAGGTCGTTGCTACCTAAAGCTCTTTTTGCGTCTTTTAGAGCTGATTTTTGAGCAAATGCCGAACCCGCCACAAAAATTGACACAACGGATAGTAGTAGAATTTTTTTCATTTTGTTCTTATTTTAGCTGTTAAAAAATTGTTTTATGTTATGACTGAAAATTTTCAAATAGTTTAAAATCATTCTTTGCCGATATCTTCTTTTTCAGGCAATTCCTCGTTGCTATTTATCTCTTCATCATCGGAATTTACTTTACAAACGGATGCAATTTCATCGTTGCGTTTCTCCAAGTTAATTAACCTAACTCCTTGAGTTGCTCTTCCCATGATGCGAATATCGGAAATTTTCAGACGTATTGTTATCCCCGATTTGTTAATTATCATTAAATCATTATCATTTGTAACACATTTAATAGCAATGAGTTTCCCTGTTTTATCGGTAACATTCATTGTTTTAACACCTTTGCCTCCTCTGTGGGTAATTCTGTAAACGGGTTCTCCATCTTCATCATTTAAGCGGCTACGCTTCCCGAAGCCTTTTTCGGACACGACCAAAATCGATTCTTCCGATTTTGAATCCATGCAAATCATACCGATTACACAATCCTGTCCGTCTTCATCGAGGGTTATTCCTTTTACGCCCGTGCCGGTACGTCCCATGTGACGGATTTCCGATTCATTGAATCGAATGGCGCGTCCGTTTCTATTGGCTATAATAATGTCTTTGCTGCCGTCGGTAAGTCTTACGGATATTACTTGGTCATCTTCTCTCAATCCGATGGCTGTGATTCCGTTTTGGCGCGGACGTGAGTAGGCCTCAAGAACTGTTTTCTTAATAACGCCTTGTCTTGTACAGAATATCAGATAGTTATTGTTGATGTATTCCGAATCGTTAAGGCTCGTTACCCGAATAAATGCGGTAATTATGTCGTCGGAATCAATGTTGAGCAAGTTTTGTATTGCACGTCCTTTGGAATTTTTGGTTCCTTCGGGAATTTCGTACACTTTCAACCAATAGCATTTTCCTTTTTGGGTGAAGAAAAGCATGTAGTTGTGATTTGTTGCGGGATAGATGTATTCCGTAAAATCTTCGTCGCGAGTTTGAGCTCCTTTAGCTCCTACTCCACCCCGGTTTTGAGTGCGGAATTCGGATAATGGCGTTCGTTTGATATATCCTAAATGCGAAATGGTGATAATCATCTCGTCGTCGGCATAAAAGTCTTCGGGGTTCATTTCTTCCGATGAATAGACAATTTCGGAACGACGTTCGTCGCCAAACCGATCACGGGTTTCAATCAGTTCCTGTTTAATAATGTTCATCAACAGGGAATGATTGTTGAGGATTTCGTTTAAATGTTTGATTAGTTTTTGAATTTCTTCAAATTCAACACGGAGTTTATCTTGCTCAAGACCTGTAAGCTGTCTCAATCGCATTTCGACAATTGCCCGAGCTTGGATTTCACTCAATCC
>JBGYGP010000250.1:0-2640 GCA_041820645.1 Proteiniphilum sp.
CATCGTTTTTTTCGGCGTTGAGCTTTGCCACCCGCAACGCTTCGGCCGAAACATCCCAGGCATGAACCGTTGCCTGGGACAAATACCTGGCAAGAACAACGGCAATACAACCGCTTCCGGTACCGATATCCAAAATCGCAACACTTCTGTTTTCGATGCTCTGCAAAATCCACTCGACCAATTCCTCCGTTTCGGGCCGCGGAATCAAAACCGAAGGGTTCACACAAAAAGACAAGCCGTAAAATTCGGTTTCGCCCAAAATATATTGAATCGGTTCATGATTTTTGAGCCGACGTACAATTTCGAGCAACACGGAAGATTGTAAATCAGATAAATTGCTAACTTTGTGCGTTAAAAAATTGGGATACGACACCCCTAACCCTTTTTCAAAAACAAGCCTCGTCAGACTATTTATCTCATTCTGAGAATAAATATCGGACAGCTCTTTTTGGATGAAATGCTGTGGATATTCCATTTTTAATCGGTATTTCGGACAAACAAAGATAGGAAAATAAATGACGATTGACGAAAAAATGATGCGACGTTGCGTCCAACTGGCAAAAAAAGGCTACAGATTCGTGTTCCCCAATCCGATGGTAGGAGCAGTTATTGTCTGCAACGGGAAAATCATCGGAGAAGGGTTCCACCGCCTTTATGGACGCGAACATGCCGAAGTAAATGCCATAAAATCGGTGAAAGACGAATCGTTGTTTCCGAAATCAACTTTGTATGTTTCTCTCGAACCCTGTTCTCATCACGGGAAAACGCCGCCGTGCAGCGAACTGATTGTTTCGAAAAAAATCCCCCGGGTTGTCATCGCAGGCGTTGACCCCAATCCCAAGGTTTCGGGCAAAGGCATCGAAATTTTGCGCAAAGCGGGCATTGAAGTTACCTGCGGCGTTTGGCAAGACGAGGCCGAAGAAATCAATCGCGCTTTTTTTGTGAATCAAATCCTCCACCGCCCCTACGTTGTATTGAAATGGGCTCAAAGCAGCGACGGTTTTATGGATGCTCGCCGCATTCCTTCGGACGAAATCGGCCCCGAAATATTATCCAACAGTCTTACGCAAAGCATCGTACACCGAAAGAGAACGATGCTTCAGGGAATAATGGTCGGCACCAACACCGCCATCTTAGATAATCCGAAACTGACAGCCCGAAAATGGTACGGAAAAAATCCCACTCGCATCGTTATCGATCGCAACGGAAAACTCAACGCACAAGCTGCCATGTTCAACGAGGAGGCGCCTACCATCGTGTTTACGGAAATCGATTACCCTATCCGAAAAAAAGGCGTGGAAGCCATCAGAATAGATTTCAACGGAGAAACAAATAGGCAGATTCTAGATTGCCTTTACGAAAAAGGCATTTACTCGATACTGGTAGAAGGAGGAGCACAACTGCTTTCTTCATTTATCGAACTCAATTTGTGGGACGAAGCGTTTGTGGAAATAGCAGAAAAACAATTGCACCACGGCATCGAAGCCCCCCACATGAAACACACCGCTCCAATTATAAAAAAATACGGAAATTCTTTCGAAGTTCATTTAAAGAACAAAATAACTTAAAAATTTCTTTAAATCTTTATCGCGCTTATGGTTTAAGCGAAAAATCTTTCTACTTTTGCAGAAATATATGCTTTATACATGTTTTTTTTCGTAACAAATGGATTTGAAATACATTTATCAAATAGCCACAGTTTTATGGTTTGTTGTACTATTTTCGTCTTGTCTGAACAACAACCAAGGGGTTGAAAGCGGAGAACTTTCCGGCAATGCCCAAATTTACACCATAAACATTTCTTCTTCGAAAGACGCGGATAGAGTATTGACAAGAACAAAGTTTACCATCGACCAATTGGAAAACAAAATTTACAACAAAGAAACCCTGCCTTATCTTTTCAGCATCGATAGTATAAAATTAAGCATTACCGGAAACGAAAATTATCAATTCGGCAAGGTTGTCCTGTATCTGAAAGATAAAGACACATCCTATGTTTGGAATCAAAAAGACTCCGTCAGTTTCAAACGGTTGGCGGCGATAGAGACTCAGGCTGCCAACGGTAAAACGACAAAGAAATACGAATTTACCGCCAACATCTATCAAAGCGACCCCTATGTCTTGAATTGGACGGGAGTTACAGAAAACTACCTACCGGCTTCAACCGAAGAGCAAAAGACGGTTGTATTCAACAGTAAGTTTTTCTCTTATATCAAATCGGGAAGTACGGTAAAAGTTTTCACCTCTTCGTCCGAGGACGGAAAGACATGGGTGGAAAGCAGCATTACGGGACTTCCTGCAACAATTGATTTCAACTCCATTACAGCCATTAACGATACAGGCAATGCGATGGTTTACGCGCAAAATGCCGACAAGAGCATTTACAAATCGACCAACGGTCTCAATTGGAGTAAAGTTGCTTCTGGTATTCAGGTGGAGGCAATTTACGGCCAACTTCCTACGTCGAACGGAGAATTCAAGATACTTGCCGTCGTGAAAGAGAGCGGCGTGCTGAAATATGCTTCTACAAAGGATTTGAACAGTTTTATAACGCTCAATGAGGTTGCCAACAACATTCCCGTAAAAAACTTCTCTTCCGTAAGTTTCGAAAATCCGGAAGTATTTTCCACCAAATACATC
>JBGYGP010000251.1:0-4317 GCA_041820645.1 Proteiniphilum sp.
CAAAATAAAATTAAAATACGTACCTATAAAAAATCCACTAATTTGAAGGCTAGCCTTCAAATTAGTGGATAAAAAGAATTATTTTTGTCTAAAAAAACTGTAACGGTTATTTAGGACTAGTCAGTATCCGTGGAGGAGCAAACGAAAACCCTCTATCACCCTTTGATTACAAGTAGCGGGGTATCGGAATGGAAAAGCATTTTGCGGGCAATACCGGGGTTGAAAATGCGTGCGATGTTGCTTCGCCGCGAACCGGACATCGCAATCATATCGATTTTCTGTTCTTTGACATACCCGTCCAAAACCACTTCCAGCGGGGAACTTTGGTCGATAAGTTTCAATTCGGTCTCCAGTTTCGGGTATTTCTCTTTCAGATACTCTTTGATACCGGAGAGTTTCATCTCGTTCCAAATATCTTCTTTCTTCGCTATGTGCGTTACATGAACTTTGATCGGATATTCTTTAAGAAATTCCATCATTGTCTCAAACGCGTTGAACTCCCTCTCTCTGAAGTTGGTAAGGAAAACCACGTTTTTCATTTGGGCAATGTCCTGATTTTTCGAGTTTTCGGGGATGGCGAAAACAGGAGATTGACACCCCTCGATGGTTTCGGCCGTAACGCTTCCTATCAAATCGAAATCTTCCCGGGCATTGCCTCCGCGAGTACCCATGACAACAGCCCGCGGACGGTACTTTTTCGAATAGGAGATGATCTCCTCTTCGGCAAGCCCCTCCACCAAATCGACGGTAAAGAAGAGGTCGGGCAATTGTTTTTCCGCGATTTTCCGGGTCAGCGATTCGCGCAACCCTTTCATTTGCTCTTCCGCTTTCGTTCTGTTTTGCACGTACAGATCGTTGTACGGAACTACCGTCAGGGCATTGCTGAATGGGATGTTTACCGGATTGTAGGCGGTAAAGAAGGTGTGAAATAGTTTTACTTCGCAATGAATGTCGGCGGCCAGCTTAAATCCGAACTCGCAGGCTTTCATCGTATAGTCCGAAAAATCCACGGGAATCAGTACCTCCTGCTTCTGTTCGGATTTTCTTTCCGTTTCGGAAGCGGAAAAGTCCACTCGTTCGATAATTTGCAACGCGCGCGACAGATCCTTTTCGCTGATTCTGACGCGGACATTCCCCGAAATCGTCGGTTCTATCAAGTTGTAGGCGTGGATATAAGCGGGAATACCTTCCGATTCGAGGATGGTTTTCAGAATCAACGCCCTGTCCCGGGTTTGCACGGCCACCGTTACCAATTTCGGTTCGCCTTCTCCTTTTTTTTCTTTTTCTTTGTCTTTCATCGCTTTATTTTTTTCTGAGTTAATGAATCTGTTTTTAAAGAAAAAAGCCCAACATTTTCACTCACGTTCAAAACATTGGGCTTTATTCGATTTTGTTTTCAGGGCTCTTCCACTTCCTCTGTTTTCATCGGATACTCCTGAATTCCCAATATAGATAGCGCTTTATCGAAAATGGTCGTATCGTCGAGTACCACAATTCCGCCGTCGGGACCAGGTTCGATATGAACTCCGATACTGCTTCCGTCTTTAAAATTGTGCCCGCCGAAATAATTTCTCACCGTTTCGGGAGACATTCCCAATTCTTCGGCAATTTGATGAATGCTTCCGTGAGGGAGTTTGTCCTTCAGAGCTCTTAATTCGTTAAATGTCAAAGTTTTTGCCATGGCTTTGTCTTTTTTATCAATTTTCAAAATTCTGTTTATTTAATTGTGCCCTAAACTTAGGCATTTTTTCGGAGATAGCAAAAGAATTGAGAAAATATTTTACAATTCCCGTCATTTCAGAGCCGGGTCAACGCGGAATAGTCGCCAAAAAAGGGCTGAGGAGCACCACCAAAAACAGGTAACAAAAGATTACCGTCCCCAATAATTTACCGCTTTGGAAAGAATATACCGAACGTCTGAGTTTTCGTTCGGGAACATGCAGAAAACGGTGTCGGAACCAAACGTAGATTTCATACAGAAGCCATCCCGAAAGAGCGCCTACCAAAGCGCCGGCAACAACATCCGATACGAAATGAACACCCAGATAAATACGGGAATAGCTGTTCACCAATGCCCAAATAAAAACCGGAATGGTTACCCACCTGTTCCCGAACAGGAGGGAAAGAAACAGCGCAATGCCGAAAGAGTTGGTGGCATGCCCGGAGATAAATCCGTATCCTCCCGAACGATAGCCGTTTACAACATCCACCCAATCCCTGAAGTCGGGGTGATAGGTGGGGCGCAGCCGTTCGAACAGCGGTTTGAAGAGAGAGGAGGATAGCTGGTCGCAGACCACAAAAACGAGGACAAAGAACAGTGTTGCCACAAAGGCTTCTTTTTTGGGAGTTCTGTAGAAAAACAGAAACAAAATAAACAGCAACATCAATACCCACACGTATCGTCCCGTGAAAGTAAGCATCGCATTGTCCAGAAAGGGAGACTCACTGCCGTTGAGCGCAAAAAAAAGATTGCGCTCAAAAGGCAATATGTTTTCTGCGGCTTCTTTCATATTATCTCGATATTCTCTTTCGAAGTCCAGCCTACGTTACCGTTGGCGATCTCAATTTCATACCAGTTTCCGTCGATTTCGCGCAACTTCACCTTGGTTCCTTCGTGGTGGCGGAAAATCTCTTTGCTGTCGGTATCGGGAGAATTCATGACGGAAGCCGAAGCAGACATGATGATTCCCTGGTTGCGTTTCAACTGCCCGTTTCGTTGCGAAAAAGCAAAAGCATTGGCCACAAACACAAGCAGCAAAACAACAAGCCCCGCATAAAAAGAGGCCTTTCTTATCCAAACCTTTTTCATAAACAGGTACAATGCCAAACAGACAAGAAACAGAACGAAAAACATTATCCCAATCGCCGCCCAGCTATTTGAGCTGAAAGAGTTTCTGAGACTCTCTATCCAGTTTGTCAGAAAAAAACTGCTCGCGGTATCAATCTTATCTTCGATGCGGGTTCTGGCAAAGCGCAGATTGTGCCGGATGTCCGCATCTCCGGGTTTGATGAGGAGCGCGCGTTCGTAGTTCAGAATCGCTTTCGCCGTTTGCCCGTCGCGGAAGTAGGCATTTCCCAAATTATAATAAACTTCCGCCGACTCCTTGTTCTCCGAAAGTGATTGAGCCGCAACCTGTTCGTACAGGATGATGCTTTGTTTGTAATCTTCGTTTCGATAGGCTTCCGAAGCCTTTTCGTAAGTGGTTTGGGCTTGCGCCTGAAAGGCGAAAAGCACAACAATAACCATAACAGATAAAAAATATTGAACGAGCTTCATGCTTATCTCTTTTTGAGTTTATTTTCCATTTCGCCGATGGCCGAAACAACTTCGTCGTACAACTTGTCCATAGCCGCAGAGCTCTCTCCCGGAGCATATCGGGCATATTCCGCCGTATCGAGAATCAACATAAACTGTCCGATTAATTGATCCGATATTCCGTAATTAAACAACTCCGCTTCGATGTTGTCCTTGGAAAGATTGGCTACCGGTATCGACAGTTTATCGCTGAAATATCCCCAAAGCGCGCGCAAAATCTCTTCATAAAAACGCTCTTTGTTCTGATTTTTAAGGTATTTCTCTGCCGTTTTCAAACGCCTTACCGCCACCTTATTGGCTTTTCGGGTACGCATCTGCGCAATGTTGGCATTTTCCTTGATGCGCTTTTTGTTGAAAATATAAAAAGCAATGAAGAGCAGCGCCGGAATCAGATACCACAACCAGTAAGAGAACGAACCGGCAAAGAAAGAATCTTTGAAAGTAAAATCGGGATTTCTGGTCTTTAAAAATCGTATATCCTGCTCAACTTCAACATGCTGTTTGTTCACATAGTTATTATTTACCGAGGCTTTGGAAGGTTCGCCTTTTGCTATTTGCAACTCGTATTCGGGCGATTGCAACGTTTTATAGGACTTGCTGCTCAAATCGAAATAAGAAAACCCGATGGGAGGAATCGCATAATTGCCTTCGTAGCGTGGGATGGCGAGGTATTCGATCTTTCGCGTTCCGGTAAGTCCGTTGGTAGTTATCTGAAAATTATTGTTTACCACCGGGTCGTACACTTCGAAGTTGGAAGGAAACACCACTTCGGGGTTTTGAATAAGTTTCAGATTTCCTGTACCTGATATTTCTAGTGTAACGGTAATCGGCTCGTTGGCGCGGGTTTGTTGCGTGTTGATCGAGGGTTTAAACGTAAAAGTACCTACTCCGGAAGAGAACTTTTCGGGTTTTCCGCTTGGAAGCGGTTTCACATTTATCGATACAGGGTTGGTTACAAGTGTTTTTTTTACATCTGCCATGACCTCTTGGGTACCGAAAAA
>JBGYGP010000252.1:0-3928 GCA_041820645.1 Proteiniphilum sp.
AAAGCATCTTCCTGAACGGCAAGCGGTGTCAGTTCGTATCCTATAATTTCTCCCTCTATCTGCAAATCTCCATTCTGGTTCACAAATTGCAAGCGGGTGTTACGGGTGAAAATATCTTTCAAATCCTCGTTGAATTTTTGTTCCAAAGGCGGATAAACAAGCGGAGCTTGATTTATAAAATGCCCCAGCATCAAGGTTTTGGTAACATTGTAATCGATAGAAGCCCCGTTGAATTTGTATGAAATCGTACAGGAAGAAAAAACGACACTTAAAACAACAAAAGCAATTATTTTTCTCATACATTTTTTACTTTTTCGATAGAATCCGCTGGCTATTTCGGGTTCATAGCAAATCGTATTCTTTGATTTTCCGGTAGAGGGTTCGCTCGGATATTCCCAACTCGGCAGCCGCCGCTTTCCTTTTTCCCTGATTCTTTTCCAATGATTTGATAATCATTTCTTTTTCCGCCTCTTCGAGCGTTACATTGGATATTTCGACATCGGTAGCGTCTTCATAATAAGGGCTTTCGTCATGAGTTTCGGCAAGATGTGTTTTCTTAGTTCCCGAATCGCCATATTTCAACGGAATGCTCACACCGTTTTGTTCGACGGGCATCACAAAAGAATCATTGTGTTCGGAACCTTGTTTTGAAATGTCGCCCAAGATGTTTTTGACGGCATTTTTCAAATCCATAATATCCTTCTTCATATCGAAAAGCACTTGATATAGGATTTCTCGTTCCGACGAAAAAGAGCGTTGATCCGTTTCTCGAGAGCCGGAAACCAAAACCGGTAAAAAACTTTTTTCTTCGGCGGGCAGATACTTGCGAAGAATTTCTTCGGTAATCATCCTTTCTTGCTCAATAACCGAAATCTGCTCCGTGATATTTTTCAATTGCCGCACATTACCGGGCCAACTAAAGTTTTTCAGCAACTCTTTGGCGCCTTCGGTAAGCGAAACGGGAGGCATGGTGTACTTCTCGGCACAATCCATCGAAAACTTCCTGAATAATAGCGGAATATCCTCTTTCCTGTCTCGCAGAGGCGGAATTCTGATAGGTATGGAGTTGAGCCGGTAATACAAATCTTCGCGAAATTTACCTTTTTCAATCGCCGAAATCAGATTTACATTGGTAGCCGCAACAACACGCACATTGGTCTTCTCGACCTGCGAAGAACCCACTTTAATAAACTCTCCCGTTTCGAGCACACGCAATAACCGTGCTTGAGTGGACAACGGCAGTTCACCGACTTCGTCGAGAAACAGCGTTCCGCCGTCGGCTGCTTCAAAATAGCCTTTTCGCGCGCCGGTGGCGCCGGTGAAAGAACCTTTTTCATGCCCGAAAAGTTCGGAATCAATTGTCCCTTCAGGAATTGAACCGCAATTGACTGCAAAATACGGCCCGTGTTTGCGCCGTCCGAACTGATGCACAATTTGAGGGAAATTCTCTTTTCCTACCCCGCTCTCTCCGGTAATGAGAACCGACAAATCGGTAGGGGCAACCTGCAAAGCGATATCGATAGCCCTGTCCAAATCGGGCGATACACCTATAATGCCAAATCGTTGCTTTACTTGCTGTATATTGTTATTAGCCATATTGGTATACGGGTTTAATTTTTCGGATAAAGATTCCGATTATTTTTTTTTAAAGCGTATGTCTTTATTTTTAAAAATTCTCCCAATTCTTTGGGGTCGGAAAAGAGGTTGATTTCGTCCGGCATGATGGGCTCACCGAATGTAAGCACCATCTCTTTCCCTTTTTTATTATACAATTCATGACATTGCGCCAAACTCTGCAACTGCCAGTTTATCCATCGGGCAGCATAAAACAGATAGCTGTTGCGACAATCGATGTAAACCGGAATAACCGGTACTTTTGCTTTCTGAATTAACCGAATCACAGGTGTTTGCCATTCTCTGTCGCGAATAACAAACTTCCCGTTCCGCAATTTCAGCCGAGAAGCCGAACCCGCCGGAAACAAACCCAATGGGTTTCCTGCGGCAATATGCGCCAAACATTCCCGAATACCCTGAAAAGTAACCTGCCTATCTCCACCCGTTTTGTACGGATTTACGGCGATGAAATTTTCCGACAT
This sequence comes from Proteiniphilum sp., assembly GCA_041820645.1. GTDB lineage: Bacteria > Bacteroidota > Bacteroidia > Bacteroidales > Dysgonomonadaceae > JBGYGP01. Next base: position 2,097 of record JBGYGP010000252.1, read on the forward strand.
GGTATCAATCAGCGATAAAATGTAATTGACCATAATTCGGAAACGGGGAACGCGTGAAGCAACGGTTTCAATCAGGGCGATGCCATCCACGTGTCCGTTGGGATGATTGGCTACAATGATAAAAGGCCGGCCTTCAAACCGGTTGAGTACTTCAACGTTCATTACGATACGTTTCAGTTCCAACTTATCCAGCACGTCTTTCGAAAAAGCTACACCCGATAAGTGTTTCGACCGATCGTACACTTCGAGGGCATTATTCAAACCGGTAACTTTTTTCCCAAATTTGATGAGAATATCCCCATTCTTTCCCCTAAAAGCAGGATGCAGCGCCCGTATCTCTTCGTCGCTAACTAACTTATCTTTCATCTGCTATTTCAAAAAATACCACGAACGAATTCTGTCCGCAAAATGCGCTTATCGGGAAAGTTTCTGTATAATTTCTATCATATTTTGTCCTAATTCATCAGCTTCTGTTTCCGTTTTTGCTTCGGAATAGATGCGAATGATAGGTTCCGTATTGGATTTCCGGAGGTGAACCCATTTATCGGGAAAATCGATTTTCACACCATCGATATCGGTTATCTGTTCGTTTGCGAAATACTCTTTCACCCGTTGCAAAATAGCGTCGGTATCGATTTCGGATGTCAGTTCGATTTTTTGTTTCGACATGAAGTAGGAAGGATAAGCGGTGCGAAGCACGCTTACCTTTTTCTTGGATTTGGCCAAGAGGGTTAAGAAGAGCGCCACGCCCACCAAAGCATCCCGGCCGTAATGCGATGGCGGATAGATGACTCCGCCATTGCCTTCGCCACCGATTACGGCGCCGACCTCTTTCATTTTGGCAACCACATTTACTTCACCCACGGCGGCCGGATAGTAGTTTTGTCCATATGCCCGGGTAATATCGCGCAGAGCCCTGCTGGAGCTGAGGTTGGAAACCGTACTTCCCGGAGTATGTTGCAGCACGTAATCGGCAATGGCTACCAAGGTATATTCCTCGCCGAAAGGCTCGCCGTTTTCACAATAAATCGCAAGCCTGTCCACATCGGGGTCTACCGCAAAACCGATGTCTGCTTTGGAGCTTTTCATCAACTGCGAGAGCTCGGTAAGATTTTGAGGAAGAGGTTCCGGATTGTGTGTAAAATTGCCGTGAGCTGCGCAATGAAGCTTAAAAATCTCTTTGATTCCCAAAGCAAAAAGCAATTCGGGAATAGCGATACCGCCAATCGAGTTTACAGCATCTACCACCACTCTCAAATTGGCAGCTTTGATGGCCTCTACATCCACCAGATCAAGTGATAAAACCTGTTTGATATGTTCTTGAAGGTATTTTTTCTGTGTAACTGCTCCCAAATCATCTACTTCCACGTAAGAGAAATCCTCTTTTTCCGCAATCGAAAGAATTTCCCGTCCCTCTTCGGCATTCAAAAATTCGCCTTTGTCGTTCAACAGCTTGAGGGCATTCCACTGTTTGGGATTATGGCTTGCCGTAATAATAATGCCGCCGGAAGCTTTCTCTGCGACGACGGCAATCTCTGCAGTGGGAGTTGTGGCCATTCCGATATCAACAACATTGCATCCCATCCCTACAAGCGAACCGACGATTATCCGGTGTACCATGTCTCCGGACATGCGGGCATCGCGCCCGACAACGATTGTGGGTTTGTTGTCCCGGGTATTTTTTTTGATAAATGCCGCATAGGCAGAAGAAAATTTTACAATATCAATCGGGGTCAAGTTGTCCCCGACACGATTGCCGATAGTTCCTCTAATTCCCGAGATGGATTTAATAAGGGTCATTTTTTGAAAGTATCTTTTATTTAGGATTCTGA
>JBGYGP010000253.1:0-4162 GCA_041820645.1 Proteiniphilum sp.
CGAAGCAAACATACTGGCCAAAAGAATCGACGACACGACCGATAGTTCGAGTAAATAATAGGCGGCAAAATAGCCGATAATCATCGGGATGGAAAAAGTAAGCATCCCAAAAACCAAACTTTTGGAACTGTTTTTTCTGAACTCCGCAGCATCGATCTCCAGCCCGGCAAGAAACATGATGTACAAAATTCCGGCATTGCCCAGCATAATCATGTTGCTGTCGCGCGACATTAAAAAGAGCCCGAAAGGGCCGATGATGCCTCCGGCAATGATCAAACCAATCAACGAAGGCACCTTTATCCGATTGAATATCAGAGGCGATATCAATACGATGAGAAACAGGAGGAGAAATTGAAAAGTTGGGTTCGTTATCGGAAGAGAAAAATCCAAAGCCAAAAGCATAGACTCGCCGTTTCGATTATCGGCAACCGCAGCCGCCGCAGCCGCCTTCGTCGGAATGTCCGCAACCCGAACATCCGTTTTCTTCGGCAAACAAAGCGGCAATTTCCTGCGCCGTAGCTTCGCGCACTTCGCGCACTTCGCCGTCGAAGTGCATCGTTTCGCCGGCCAAAGGATGATTGAAATCCATGGTAACCACATCCCCCTCTACCGCCACAACCGAACCCATTAATCTGTTGCCGTCCGAATCCATCATCGGGAGCGTGTTTCCTTCAAAAAGCATCTCTTCATCGATTTTTCCGTCAACCTCAAAAATAGTTTTGGAAAGCTCTACGATTTTATTGTCGTCGTACTCGCCGTAGGCTTGCTCGGGAGTCAGCGAAAACCGGAATTTATCGCCCGCCGAAAGACCGTAGAGATTATCTTCAAAGGCCTTCAACATCGAATCGGTGCCGAAGATAAACTCGAGCGGAGTTTCAACGGTTGCCTGTTCCATGATTTCTCTTTCTTCGTCTTCGCCTACGCTGAGGTCGTAGGTTACAATCACATATTTATTGTCGGAAATTTTCATCTCTCTTGTATTTTTATTTCTTACATTATTGCTCGGTAAAAAGCGCATCCCGATAGCGAACATATCGTGAATTCATACGCATGCTACCTTATCTATTCCATTTTTCAGTGTAAAATCTAAACACTCAATCGCCCGAATAGTTTACTGTGCCACGGCTTTTTTCAGATTGTCCATAGCCCTTTCCAATACCGACTTGGGAGTTCCGATATTCAACCGCATAAAACCGGTTCCTTCCCGCCCGAAAACCGTGCCGTCGTTGAGAGCAAGTTTTGCTTTATTTACAAACAGATCCACCAAATCGGGTTGCGAAAGCTCCAATTCCCGACAATCGAGCCACACCAGAAAAGAGGCTTCGGGCTTCATGGCTTTTATTTTCGGGATGTTGGCTTTAAGATACCCATCCACAAAAAGATAATTGTCCCACACATACGCCATGGCCTGACTCAGCCACTCTTCCCCCTCGCGATAAGCCGCTTCGGTGGCGGTATATGCAAAAACGGTACCCTGGTTGAGTTCGCGAGGTTGAAGATACGACCAATATTTCTTCCGGATTTCGGGATTGTGAATAACTGCGAATGAACTGACAATTCCCGCAATATTGAATGTTTTGCTGGGCGCCATCAGCGTAATGCTGTTGGCACGGGCTTTGTCCGAAACCGTTGCAAAGGGAGTGTGCCTGCAACCGGCTAAAGTCAAGTCGGAGTGGATTTCGTCGGAAACAACCAAAATATTGTTTTCGAAACAGATATCGGCCATCCGGCACAAATCTTCCCGCTCCCAGACTCTTCCACCCGGATTGTGCGGATTGCACAGAATCAGCATTTTACAATCGTTTTCGGCGATAATCTTTTTCAATCCGTCGAAATCCATCTCGTATTTCTCTTGCTTCAATACAAGCGGATTATTCGCAACCTTCCGGCCAAGCGACTCCGTAACGATTCTGAAAGGATGATATACGGGCGGTTGAATGATAACTTTATCGTTTTCCCGCGTAAAAGTATCGATAGCAAAAGCGATGGCTTTGACGATACCGGCCACAAACGTGATCTCCTCCCGTTTTACGTCGTATCGATGTTTCCGTTTCAGCCAATCGATGATGGCATTGTAATATCCTTCGTAATCAATGGTATATCCGAAAATGCCGTGCCGGGTTCTTTCCAACAAACGTTCGGTAATTTCGGGAGGCGACGCAAAGTCCATGTCCGCAACCCAAAGCGGAATGAGGTCTTCTCTACCGAAAAGAACTTTCAATTTCTCTATTTTAACGCAGTGTGTTTCGGAGCGGTTTATTACTTCGTCAAAATTATATTTCTTCATCGATTTCACTGTAAACAATTAATAATAGGCGCTCTTTATCTTGCTTTTGTCTTTGGACTTCATGCCTGCAAAACCGAACGTTTCGTAAACCAATCCCAACACAAAATGATGCGACGAGATAATCGTTTTCAAATCATTGGCCGAGGTTCTGTAATAATTACCCAGGTATCCGCCTCTTATCGTGAGGTTTCCGACAGGAACATCCACTGTAAAATAGTTTCGTAACGAGAGTTGATTGTGAAATGAACCCCAATTCACAACGCCTTTATCGTTTCCCAACGAAAAGATTTCGTAATAGGATTGTCCGTAGGCAGGAGAAAAAAATACTCCTGCCAAGGGTGTAGAAACCTGATACCGAAAGGTAAACCTACGCCAATTATAGATTGCCATACCCGACAAGGTGAGGTTTATCGTCGATTTCAAAGAGCCCGGATTGTTGGAGTTTCGCGCATTGTATATTCCTCGCAAAGAGGCGTTTACACCCGTGCCACCGAACAATCTGAATTTTTCGTTTGCGACGAAAGGATACAAACCGGTTGCATTGTAAGCGATCTCTCCGAAATATTCCGAAGCGGTGGAGGTTGCATTTTTTGTAAACGCCGTTTGCAATTGAAATTGTTGCTGAAGCACCATTTTGCTGTCAAACAGGCCGGTAAGCCTCAGGTTTTCGTGCAAAAGCGAAAAACTCACCCCCTTGTATTTCAGGGGTGAAAGATAGGTATCGGTAAGGGCGGTTTGCCCAATCCCCATCATGGTAGAAGAATTTTGAGTCGCAATCGGATAAAAATCGGCCTGTCTCTGTGCGTTGATAACGAAAACATTTATCCATAAAATGAGCAGCAAAAGTTTTTTTATTGCGCAAAAGCCTCTGTTCTTCATCTTTTTTCTGTTTTTTTAATCAAACAAATTCATCTGTCCGTTTATCTCGTCAAACGAATTGTCGTTTGAATCGGCACTGTCGGTTTTTTCTTCGTTTGCCGATTCAGCTCCGGATAACTCTTCGGTATCCGGTTCGAGAAAACGGATCGGGTTGAGCTCGACAACGTCTTTCACCTCAAAGTTCGATATTCTCTTTCCTTTGGCTTTTGCCCCTTTAACAGCAATAAATCCTTCAACATCAATCTCAATCGGTTCTCTGAAATCGTCACGTCCACCAAAAAACACCTGAATTCTGGGGTAAACACGGTCTGTGAGCATAAACAGTCTGGAGGAGTCGTTTTCACCCAAAAAATTAGCTTTTTTGTCGGTTGCGTCAAGCATAAACCTCTTCAGGTAAGCATACCCTTGGTCGGCATCGAATAATGCGGCCGACCAAACTTTGCTCTCATCGTATTTTTCAATCCTTTCGAAATCGGGTTCGAAGTGGTTGTTCAAATCGATGCTACATGTATAATAATCTCCGTTTTTATTGATTACCAATACCTTGTCTTCTCCTGAAAATTCACCCAAATAAAAACCGTCTCCTTCGTAATTTAAACGGAGAATATCGGAATCGAACCATACCTTTCGTCCACCCAAAGTAGAAACGCCTTTTTGTTTGAGCAAGATACGGTGTACGTCGGCTTTGGTAAGAATATTTCCCATTGCTCCACGCCCTTTGATAACAATTTCGCTGAAATCTTTCTCAAACTGTAATACCCTCATCCGCGGTTTGGGGCGCAGGTAAACCTTAACCGTTTCGGCTTCACCGTTGGGATTTGCTGAAAAATATACAATCCTGGAACCGGTACGACCCTGGGTTACATCGTAGTCTTTGTCGCGCGTAACACCCGTTACGTCAAATCGTTTGATGTAATAACTCCCCATTTTCCCATCGCGATAAATTACGTTGTAAATGGTGCGTTTGTCCTTCTTTTTGAAAACGTTGGCATACAA
>JBGYGP010000254.1:0-3602 GCA_041820645.1 Proteiniphilum sp.
ATACATTACCGAAGGACAGTTATTTCTCCGCCGCGATAGCGATGTAGGGAAGGTTATCGACGATCCGTTCCGTTCGCTTTCGCGGTTGAAACAGTTGGTGCAAGGCAAGAAAACACGCGAAGACCACCCCCAGTTGATGAATGCGGCCGTGCGCCTGTATGCCGATGCGGCAGACGCCAAAACCAAACAGGAAAACGGCTTCGACCTTACCGATTACGACCGGCGCACCCTTGCTTTCGCAAAAGATTATTCCCAATACATCCTTGCCATCGACGTAAACCTCGATACGGAAGAGATGCTCGACACTACCTGGGCTTTGCTCTCGAAACACTTCAACCCCGAAGAGGTGAACATGAAACGCGAAATAGTGGATAAATATTGGAAAAAATAAAGGGTTAAATTGCCGAACTATATATGGCTATAAAATTTCAATATAACAAAACCGCGAGGCAACAACTCGAAAAACAGTTGAAGATACGGGAACGCGCCCTTCCTACGCTGCAAAGCAAGGAAACCGCACTCCGCATCGAGGTGAAAAAAGCCAAAGACGAAATCGAGGAGTTGGAAAAAGAGTTGGAAAAGCAGATTCAATCCTATGACAGAATGGTTGGCATGTGGCTCGAATTTGATCCCGCTCTTATCCGCGTGAAAGATGTTCATCTTTCACGGAAAAAAATTGCCGGCGTTATGATTCCGATACTCGACGGTGTGGATTTTGAAGTACAGCCTTTCAGTGTTTTCAATCGTCCCAAATGGTATCTGGATGGTGTGAAAACATTGGAAAGCCTCGCAGAAATAGGTATTCGCCGCGATTTTCATCGATTGAGGGTGGAACGACTCGATTATGCCCGCAAAAAGACAACCCAAAAGGTCAATCTTTTTGAAAAAGTGCAGATTCCAGGTTATCAGGATGCCATCTTGAAAATCAAACGCTATCTTGAAGATGAGGAAAACCTGGCGAAATCGTCTCAAAAGATTATGCGCGCCCGTCATGAGAAAAAAGAGGAGGAAGAGGTATGGTAGCACGGATGAAAAAATTTACTTTTTTGGCGTACCACAAAGACTACGAATTGTTTCTTGACAAATTACGCGAGCTCGGACTCATTCATGTGGCAGAAACCGACCGGACTGCCGAAGAAACCGACGAACTCAAAGACAACGTTGCCCAACTGAAATCGTTGATTAACGCCGGAAAAATATTGCAAAAGCAAATCGATAAAAAAGAGCCGGTAGTGTATCGTCAAGCCAATATCGAGCTGGGGACATCCATCCCGCAAAAGATAGAACAGGTGCAGAACGAGCGTTCCGCATTGTTGCAACAATTGCAGATTATCGTAAAAGAACGCGAAACACTTTTGCCGTGGGGCGATTTTGACCCTGAAAATATCCGGTTGCTCGAAAAAGAGGGTTACCGCCTTGATTTTTTCGTCGTATCTGAAAATCAATACAATCACGAATGGGAGCAGCTCTACGACGCAATCGTAGTAAACAAAGCAACGTCGAAAGTATTTTTTATTACGGTCACCAAAAGAGATAAGCTTGCCGAAGAGTTGGGACTGGAATCTGTTAAATTGCCCGATGCCTCGTTGCGGCAACTCGATGCTTTGGCAGAATCTCTGAAAATAAAAATAGACAATCAAAACAAAGAACTCAAAGAGCTGTCCCTGGATTTGCCTTCCGTAGAAGCGGCTATTGCCGATTCCGAGCAAAAAATCACGTTTACAAAAGTAAAACAGAGCAGTCAATCGCTGGCCGACGACAAACTGATGCTGCTGCAAGGGTGGGCGCCGGAAGACAACGAAAAAGAGATAACCGATTATCTCAGTTCGAAAGAGGTCTATTTTGCGGTTTCCGACCCGCAACCCGATGATAATGTGCCTATCAAGTTTAAGAACAACAAGTTTGCACGTCTTTTTGAACCCATCGCCGAAATGTATATGCTGCCGAAATACAACGAGATAGATCTCACACCCTATTTCGCACCGTTCTATATGTTGTTTTTCGGTTTAGCGCTTGGAGATATCGGCTACGGATTATTTTTATTGCTTGTGGCCTCATTGGGCAAAATATCGATGAAAGTGAAGCCGGGCAAATCGATGGTTGCAATTTTGTCTTTGGTGCAGATTTTGGGTGCTTCCACCATGATTGCCGGTTTGCTGACCGGAGGATTTTTCGGATTCAACCTCTACGATATTGATATTCCCTTTTTTCAAGATTTGAAAAACAAGGTTTATTTCGACAACAACAAAATGTTTGTTTTGTCGCTCGTACTCGGAGTCGTGCAAATTTTGTTCGGAATGATTTTGAAAATTGCCAATCGCATCAAACAGTTGGGCTTCAAATACGCGCTTTCTACCATAGGATGGCTCATCCTGCTGCTTAGTTTTATCATTTCCGCCTTGGCTTCGGAGACAATGCCGATGTTTGGGACACTCCACCTCGTTTTCTTGATTCCGGCTCTGGTATTGATTTTCTTCTTCAATTCGCCGGGAAAAAATCCGTTTTTGAATTTCGGAACCGGTTTGTGGGATGCTTACAATATGGCAACCGGTTTGCTGGGCGATATCCTTTCATACGTGCGTTTGTTTGCGTTGGGGCTTTCGGGCGGAATTCTCGCGGGTGTTTTCAACAGTCTCGCCGACGGGATGAGTCCCGATATGCTTGTTGTGAAACAGATTGTTTTTGTGTTGATTTTCCTTATCGGGCATGCAATCAATATCTTTATGAATGTGTTGGGTGCAATAGTGCATCCCGTGCGTCTCACTTTTGTAGAATTTTACAAAAATGCCGAATTTGAAGGAGGAGGCAAAAAATACAGTCCTTTTAAGAAGTAATTAATTAATCAAGTTATAATTCAAATATTTTATGGAAACTAATTTATTTATTGCCTATACAGGCATTGCAATTATGTTGGCACTCACCGGAATAGGTAGCGCTTACGGGGTTACGATTGTGGGAAACGCCGCCATCGGCGCCGCTAAAAAAGTAGATGGAAAGTTCGGCAACTTCCTCGTGCTTACCGCTCTCCCGGGAACACAAGGTTTGTACGGATTTGCCGGATACTTCATGTTTCAAAACATTTTCAAGGTATTGACTCCCGAAATCTCTCTTTTTCAGGCGATGGCTACCTTGGCCGCCGGCCTTTCTTTGGGCTTCGTGGGTTTGTTGTCTGCAATTCGTCAGGGACAAGTTTGCGCCAACGGCGTGGTATCGATCGGACAAGGACACGACGCTTTCAGTAACACACTCATTTTGGCCGTATTCCCCGAACTTTACGCTATCGTGGCTCTTGCTGCCGCTTTCTTAATGGGGACTGCCGTAGCGGCGGGATAAGTCCGAATTCAAATAAGACACACAAAAGACCGCTCACAAACCGGGGCGGTCTTTTTTTGCGTGATTGCGGAGAATCCCAGATTCAGCGTTAGAAACAAGTATGATTGTAACTATTGCCGAATCTGGGGGCACCGCATACTCGGTTTATAAGGAGTTGGAAAGGGAATTGCAAGAAGCATACTCGAGTCTCTCGCCCAAAAAAGCAAACGAGATACCCCCATAGCATGTATCAAACCACTTACAGCCTGCTAGATTCAAAACCCACCAAA
>JBGYGP010000255.1:0-2540 GCA_041820645.1 Proteiniphilum sp.
AGATAATCGGATGCTGCTTAAACAGAACTCAGGTTAATACCTCTGCTATGCTTTTCTTTTCAGCCGCTTCGCGGCAGCACCTCGCAACCGGCCAGCCCGGATAATAAAAAGATAAGACAGGGGTTTAACGTATGGCAATATACAGAGAATATTTTTAAAAAAAATTACCGGACAACACCGATTTTCATCCCGTTCCTCCCGCTCAAACTACATACAAGGAGCTGATCGATTCGTTGTTGCAAACGCGGAGAATGGCATCTGCAAACATATCGGCCACCGAAAGGACTTTGATTTTGGCGCTTTCGGCACGCAGCGGAATACTATCGGTAAACACAATCTCGGTGAGCGCCGATTTGTCGATACGCTCCACGCCCGGGTCAGACAATACGGCGTGGCTGGCAATCGCCCTGACCGATCTGGCGCCGTGCTGCATCATCAAGTCGGCGGCTCTGGTCATCGTTCCGGCGGTATCCACAATATCGTCCAAAAGCAAGACATCCATCCCTTCCACATCGCCGATAATCTGCATATCCGAAATCACATTGGCTTTCTTTCTTATTTTGTAGCAAATAACCATGGGGCAACCGAAATATTTGGCATAAGAGCTTGTCCGTTTGGTACCTCCCACATCGGGAGTGGCAAAAACAAGGTTGTCGCGGTCAAACGTTTTGATGTAGTCCACAAAAACCCCCGAACCATACAAATGGTCAACCGGGACATTGAAGAAGCCCTGAATCTGGTCGGCATGCAAATCCATCGTTATCAACCGGCTGATCCCGGCAGTGCTGAGCATGTCCGCGATAAGTTTTGCCCCGATGCTCACTCTGGGCTTGTCTTTTCTATCCTGGCGCGCCCACCCGAAATAGGGGATAACGGCAATGATAGACCGGGCAGAAGCCCGCTTGGCTGCGTCGATCATCAACAGCAATTCCATCAGATTATCCGCGTTGGGGAAAGTAGATTGAATCAGGAAAACATCCGTTCCGCGAATCGATTCTTCGTAGGAAACGGAAAATTCCCCATCGGCAAAATGCTCGATAATCATATTGCCCAGCGGACAATTCAAACTGTTGCAAACTTTTTCGGCAAAATTCCGGGAACGAGTACCCGCAAAAATTTTATACGGTTTTTCTTGCATGAATGAGTCTGTTTTATTTGATTTTTTTTCTTGATTAATGCTGCAAAGTTACAACCAATTTTTAACAAAAAAGTCAGAAAACCGATATTTTATAAATTTCTCCCGAACAAGCGTCGAGTTTCGTTTCGAAAAGTTTCGGAGGAGAAAATTCCACCTCCTTATCCCCACCTGATAACAAGGGAGTTGCCCTGAAATTTCCGGAATCATTCATCGCAAAAAAATCCAACGCATGCCTCGGTATCTCAACGGCAATCTCCACCTCCCTCTCCCCGAAATTGGCCAAAACCAAAACAACCTCTCCCCTGCCTCCTCTCATAAACGCAAATTGCCGCGCAGAATCGAATAAGCGGTTCTCGTAGTTGGCCGGCATCAGGTCATAAAACAAACCTTCGCGCAAAGCCTTTTCATCGTTGCAGAGATTGAGCAGTTTCGAATAAAACCGTTTCAGGCTCTTCTCCTCCCGGGTCAACAAAGCAGTGTTCCATTTGCCCCCGTTGTTCCACCGGCGAATCGTGTCTATCGACCAATAATCGAAAATAGTGGTTCTTCCGTTTTTATCGCTGAAACCCTCCGCATCCATACCGCGCTCGCCCAGCTCTTGCCCGAAATAGACCATCACCGGATTCACATTCAGGCAGGCGGTTACAATCATTGCCGCCCGGCCTCTCTCGCCGCTTCTGAGAAAATAATCGGACGCCAGACGCTGCTCGTCGTGATTTTCGAGAAAATTGAGCATATTTCGTTGAATATCTCCCACGCCATTCAACGCAAAAGAGATGTCCGACGCCGGACGGTAACCGCAGGCCACATCGCGGAGAGTATCGTAAACCCCTACTTTATCGTACAGGTAATCAAAGATATTATCTTTCAGAAACGAACGATAAGCGGCCGGATTGTATATTTCCGCAACGAATATCATGCGCGGGTATCTCCGTTTTACCTGCGGTATTGCCCAACGCCAAAACTCCACCGGAACCATTTCGGCCATATCGCACCGGAATCCGTCCACTCTTTTCTTTGCCCAAAACAGAAGTACCTCTCTCATTTTGTGCCAGGTATCGGGGATCTTTTCGAAATAGCTCCTCGAGTTGAGCACATCTACTCCGTAATTAAGCTTCACCGTCTCATACCAGTCATATTGGCTCGGCTGGCTCGTAAAAGCATCGTTTCCAGTAACCCTGGCAGGAAACTCGCGATACGTCGCCTCACCTTCCCGTTTGTCCGTAAACCGGATATCCAGCTCTTCTCCGGGCAGGTAGTAAAAATTATTGTCGGGAGAAAAAGCGACCCCTACATCGTCATCGGCGCCAAAATCTTTTACCTCTCGGGGTTTGGCAACGGAACGATAGGTGCGCGACAGGTGATTGGGAACAAAATCGATAATCAGCTTCAAACCGGATTG
>JBGYGP010000256.1:0-4428 GCA_041820645.1 Proteiniphilum sp.
CGGTGCACCGGGCAAATTTACGAGTGCGACACTCAAAGAGATTCCCACGCTTGACGGGAAACTCACACCCGCACTTGTACGCCCCCATTTGCACGGATTCGGATTCGAACACCACTCTCAACCGAAAGTAATTGCCGTTTCGCAAACCACCGAATTGGGAACCGCTTACACTCCCGACGAGCTGAAAGGATTAGCCGATCTGGCACATCAACACGGCATGTACTTGTTTGTCGATGGAACGCGCATCGTCAACGCCTGCGCCTGTTACAACCTATCACTCAAAGAAATGACTTGGGATTGCGGCGTGGATATTTTCACCTTCGGAGGTACAAAAAACGGACTGATGCTGGGAGAAGCCGTCGTAACTTCGCGTCCGGAACTATCCGAAAATCTGAAATACATCCGCAAACAGGCTACGCAGCTCTATTCGAAAATGCGATTTATTGCAGCGCAATTTATTCCCTACCTTTCCGAAGGAATTTGGTTGCAAAATGCGCGGCATGCCAATCAAGCAGCGCAAAAACTGGTTGCCGGAATGCAGCTTTTGGGTATCGAAATTACGCAAAAGGTAGAATCCAACGCAATATTTTTTGTTCTCCCCGAAGAGAGCGCTCAAAAGCTTCGCCAACGGTATTTTTTTTATGATTGGGACGAAAACCGGCTCGAAAGACGCATCGTATGCTCGTGGGATACTACCGATGAGGATATTGCCGGTTTAATTTCTTATTTGAAATCCATAGTTTAATAACACTTTATTTCGGACAGTTAAAATAGTAAGCCGAAATTGTAAATTTATCAATATGTTCGACTTTTTAGATATTTATCCCTGGCTATTGCCTGTTTTGATTTTCTTCGGCCGCATCTGCGACGTAACACTCGGTACCTTGCGAATCATTTTCGTATCGAAAGGCGAAAAATACAAGGCTCCGATTATCGGATTTTTCGAAGTATTTATCTGGATTGTGATTATCTCGCAAATCCTCTCGCGCGCCAACGATTTGGTAGCATATATTTCGTATGCGGCAGGCTATGCTTCAGGCAACTATGTGGGCATCCTCATCGAGCAACGAATCGCCTACGGTATTGTCTTATGCCGCATATACACCAAAAAAGAGGGATTGGAGTTGGTCTCTCTCCTCAAAAGCATGGGGCACGGCGCTACGCTGCTTCACGGAACGGGTTCGATAGATAAGGTAGATATTGTGGAAACGGTTATCCAACGAAAAGAGATGAAAGGCATCGAAAAAAGCCTTATCGGTTTCGACCCCAATATTTTCTACGTGGTGGAAGATGTGCGTACCAAACAAAACGGAATTTTCAACAAACGCAGGGGAATCCTCATGCGGTGGAGGCCGGGGAAATAAGATTTTCTTTTATCTCTGTCCGATAAAACTCAAAACAAACAACCTATGCTCGATTGGCGATTCTTTTTTTCGGACAGTGATATGTTCGCAAAAACGTTATCGACAGGTTGCTTTTACTCCTCATCGCGAGGAGATCAGAAATTCACGAAATGCCTCAAAAACTGCGGGAAGTTTCATCGATTGTTTTTCGCACCGCATAAACGCTTGTAATCCGACAGGGATTTCAACGGGTTTTCCGATACAATTTTCTACCGTATCCTTAAATTTGGCAGGATGCGCCGTAGCGAGAAAGATGCCCGTTTCGTACCTGCCTTTTCCTTCTTTCAGCGCCATATATGCGCAAGCGCCGTGCGGATCGAGCAGATAACCCGATGTTTCATACACCCGGCGGATAGATTCGCGTATCGCTTCATCGGAAAAGGAGTAACCCGATATATCGGCTGCGATAGAATTGTGAGAATTGCCATAAAGTTCAAGAATACGCTCAAAATTGCTGGGCGTACCCACATCCATGGCATTGGCAATAGTCTGCACCGAAGAGCGAGGAAGATAATTCCCTGTTTGCAGGTAGTTAAAAAATACATCGTTACGGTTGTTGGCGGCGATAAAACGCTTTACGGGCAATCCCATCCGTTTGGCGAACAGTCCGGCAGTAAGATTGCCCAAATTCCCGCTCGGTACGGCTATAACCGTATCTCCGCCCTTCCCTTTACACAAGAGTTGCGCCCAAGCATGAAAATAGTAAAACGATTGCGGCAGAAAACGCGCCACATTAATCGAATTGGCCGATGTGAGGTTCATCTTTCGGTTTAGTTCCGCATCCATGAATGCCGATTTTACCAACGCTTGACAGTCGTCAAACGTACCATCGATTTCCAATGCCGTAATGTTTTGCCCCAACGTGGCAAATTGAGCTTCCTGAATAGCGCTTACCTTTCCCGAAGGATAGAGGACAAACACCCGGATACCATCCACTCCCAGAAAACCGTTGGCGACAGCGCTTCCGGTATCGCCCGAAGTAGCCACGAGCACATTTACAAGACCTTGTTGCCGCTCTTTTACGAAATACGAAAGCATGCGCGCCATAAAACGCGCCCCTACATCTTTGAACGCGAAAGTAGGTCCGTGAAAAAGCTCCAGTGCATAGATTTCTTCTTCGACTTCGACAAGCGGAATAGGGAAGTTGAGTGCATCGGCAGCAAGAGCGTCGAGTTTTCCGGCAGGCATATCTTCTCCGAAAAAAGCGCGGGCTACTTTTTTCGAGATATCCACAAGCGCCAACCGGCCGATATTGTCGAAAAAGTTCTCAGAAAGCCGTTCTATCCTTTCGGGCATATACAACCCTTTGTCGGCAGCCAAACCTTTTACCACGGCCTCCGGCAATGAAACGGGAGGAGCGGCATGATTCGTACTGTAATAATTCATCTGTTCAAATATTTAACCTTTAACCATTTGTTTTGTGTTCATTCTCACTGCGCGGCGTCTTAAACAAAGGGCGTTATCGTGCACAATTCATTATCGTTTTCATAAATTCATCGCCGTACAAGGTTCCGAAAACTCCTTCGCGCGCCGCAAACTCATCGTAAACCTCTACGCTGTCCGGCAAAATTCCCTTGTGATAAATCACAAAGGGAACAGCATCGCGTGTATGGGTACGAATGGCGCAAGGCGTGGGATGATCGGGCAATACGGTTATAAGAACCGTTTCCGGCATCTTTTCGGTTTCCTCGTAAACGGTTTTTACAACGCGTGAATCGAGATATTCTATTGTTTTCATCTTTAAATCCGCATCGCCTTCATGTCCTGCTTCGTCGCTGGCTTCAATGTGCAGATAAACAAAATCGTTCTCTTTCAGTGCGTCAAGAGCAGCGCGAGTTTTTCCTTCGTAATTTGTATCGTACAATCCCGTAGCTCCCTCCACGCCAATAAACTCCAAACCTGCGTACACGCCTATCCCTTTTATCAGATCGACGGCGCAGACAACGGCTCCTTTCTTTATCGGATATTTTTCATGCAACAATTCCATTGCGGGACGGTATCCCGGCGACCACGGCCAAATGCTGTTGGCGGGATCTTTTCCCTCGGCCATACGTCGGCAGTTCAAGGGATGTTCTTTCAAAAGATCTTGGGATTTCAGAATAAGTTCGTTGAGCCTATCCGAAGTAATATGTGCCGATGTGTCGGTCGGTTTTACGAGCAACGGACGGAACGGTTTACCGGGAACATCGTGCGGCGGCGTACAGATGATATTTTTACTTCCTCCTTTCATAACCAACAAATTGCGATACGACACTCCCGGATAAAACCGAAACATCTCATCGGCCAGTTCACGATTGAGAAAATCCATCAATTCGGTTGCCTCTTCGGTGGAGATATGTCCGGCAGAGTGGTTTTTCAGCAAACCGTTCTCGATACACACCAGATTGCAGCGCATCGCCATCTCCCCCGAATTGAAGCTTACTCCCATACTGGCTGCTTCCAATACGCCTCGTCCTTCGTAAACCGACGGTACGTCGTAACCCAGTACCGAGAGGTTGGCCACTTCGCTTCCGGCGGGCATTCCGTCGGGAATGGTATGGAGCATGCCGCTGCGTCCTTTTCGCACGAGCATATCCAGATAAGGCGTATGCGCTGCCTGCAGAGGGGTTTTATTGTTCAATGCGGGAATGGGTTCGTCCGCCATTCCGTCGGCAAGAATAATGAGGTATTTCATTTTGTTGCTATATATTGGATGCCATTATCCGATGATAAGCTGCTAAAAGCAGAATTTATCGGATATTCGCGATCGAAATAATATCGGAAAAGACACCTGCTGCGGTAACGTTGGCTCCGGCCCCGTATCCTTTGATAATCATCGGATATTCGTTGTAACGTTCGGTTGTAATCATAATGATGTTGTTGCTGCCTTCCAAATCGTAGAAAGGGTGTCCTTTCTCCACCTCACGCAAACCTACTTCGCAGGCACCTTTGTCGTAAGTGGCGATAAAGCGAAGCTTTTTGTTTTCCCGTGCCAACTGTTTCCGCCGTTGTTCGAACGAATGGTCGAGTTCCGAGATGGTTTTCC
>JBGYGP010000257.1:0-6711 GCA_041820645.1 Proteiniphilum sp.
CATTTCGAAGAGATAGGGACCATTGTTTCCGCTGCTTGCTTGGCGCACGATATGGGAAACCCGCCGTTCGGGCATTCGGGAGAGAAGGCGATTTCTACCTTTTTTTCCGAAGGGAAAGGAACATCCCTGAAGCAACAGGTGGACGAGAGCGGCGGCAGATGGAGCGATTTTACCTGCTTCGAAGGAAATGCCAATGCCGTTCGTTTGTTGATGCACCGGTTCGGAGGACGTCGCGAAGGTGGTTTTGTGCTTACTTACAGCACACTGGCTTCGATTGTAAAGTATCCGTATTCTTCCGAATTGAGCGGGGGAAAAAACAAATTCGGTTTTTTTGCTTCCGAAGAGTCCGATTTCAAGAAAATTGCCCGGGAGCTCGGGCTTATCTGCGAGCAGGAGTCGCCTCTGAAATTTGTACGTCATCCGTTAGTTTATTTGGTGGAAGCCGCCGACGATATCTGTTATCAGGTGATGGATATTGAAGATGCGCACCGTTTGCGCTTGATTTCGGCGGAGAAAGCATCCGAATTGCTGCTTTCCTTTTTCGAAGGAGAAAGGCGGCAAAAGCGGGTGGAGAATTTGAGATTTGTAACCGATTTGAATGAACGGGTTTCTTACCTTCGGGCAAGCGTAATCGGGCTTTTAGTGGAAGAGTGTTCCGCGATTTTCTTGAAAAACGAAGAGGTTATTCTGCGGGGTGAATTTTCGGGAAGCCTTATCAAACACCTTTCGCCTGTGGCGCGCAATGCATATGCCGCTTGTTCGGAGTTTGCGTTTCAGAATATCTATCGTTCGCGCGATGTACTCGACGTTGAGTTGGCAGGCTATCGGATTATCGGTTTTTTGTTGGAGAATTTCACGGATGCCATTCAAAACAGGTCGCATGCGTATTCGAAATTGTTGTTGGAGCGGATTCCCGAGCAATATCCGACCGATTCGGAATCGGTTTACGAAAATATTTTGTCGGTAATCGATTATGTGTCGGGGATGACCGATGTTTACGCTCTCGATTTGTATCGGAAAATAACGGGCATGGGATTGCCTGCAATTTGAATTTGCAACTATCAAATTGATATAAAAAATATTTTTTTAATTTTTTATTGAAAATATTTGGAGGGTTTTGATTTTATTTTTACATTTGCACCGTGGTTTTTTCATAATAGTATTAGATTTAAGGTTAACAACTTTGGCAGGATGTCGTGAGACATTCTGCCAAAATCTTTTTTTATTGTGGGGAGATTACGTAAAAGAAGTCCGATTTTTTTTTGGCTTCAAGCATTTCTTTTCTAATTTTGTATCGTCTAACGTTGCAATGAGATTATGCGAAATGTATTTGGCTTTGTATTGATTCTTTTTTTTCTGTTCGTTCAATGTTCCGGCGATAAAAAGTTGCACGGCCATTTGGTAAATATGGCGGAAGGGCTTAATGAATCGGCTCCGGTGCAATTGGATGACTATTCGACCTTTATGGGTGCTTCGGTAACCGACGATAATGTATTTCAGTATCATTATCGATTGGCAAGCGGGATAAACGAGGATTCCGTTTTGCAAATCATCGAAACGCAGACAAAAAGAGATATTCGCGAGGCTTTCAGGTCGAATCCCGATTTGAAAGTATTTACTCAAAACAATATTTCCGTCGATTATATTTACAAAGACGCTCAAGGCAATGTTTTGAAAACAATACGAATAACACCGAAAGACTATATAAATTAATTATTATGAATCGATATTTTTACATTGATAATCAGGGAGCTCAGAAAGGGACTTTTTCGCCCGAAGAGCTGCGGGGAGAAGGTTTGAAAAAAGACACCTTGGTATGGACGCAAGGGATGAGCGAATGGAAACGCGCGGCGGAAGTTTCGGAACTCGATTTTCTGTTTGCTGAAAACCCGTATGCCGGTTTTCAGCAACCGATGCCTCCTCCGGTAGGTGCGTTTTATCCGCCTCAGAGTCAGCAACAGCCTCAAGAGCCGATGCCTAAAAATTGGTTGTTGGAATCTATTTTGGCGACAGTTTTGCCGTTCTTATTTTGCAGCAGTGTTTTTAGTTTGCTCGGCATCATCGGTATTGTGCATGCTTCGCAGGTAGAATCCAATTACTTAAAGGGAGACTACAACGCTGCTCTGGAGTCTTCGAAGAAAGCCAGACAATGGACAAAAATCGCGCTTTGGATTGCGGCGGGTTGGCTTCTTCTTTGGATTATCGGTATCGTTGTATTTATCTCGCTTATCGGGTCTATGGCCGGTTTCGAAGACCTTATCCATTCCGGAGCTTACGAAATTTAATCGACGATGGGAAATTACGGTGGAAATGTTTTCGCTGTGAAGGATGACGCGAAACAAAAACCGATAAGACCCTCGAACTGGCTTTGGCAGGCGATAGTGCTCTCTCTCTGTTGCATGCCTGTTTTTGGAGTTATTGCAATGATTTTTGCAGTGCAGGTAAACTCTAAATACGATTTAGGCGACTACGAAGGAGCCGTGCGTGCCGCCAATTTGGCCAGAATGTTTGTAATTGTAGGCCTTGCTTTGGGAATTATTTATGTTTTTTTTATCATTTTCTCCACGCTGATGGGAGGTTTGATCGAAGTCATCGAAGCTCTTGTTCGGAATGAAGAGGGTATTTACGATTATTGATTACGCTTTGCGAGAGAACGGAAAAATAATTTTTTTTGCTGCCATAGCTGTTTTGCTTGTGGCAGCTATTTTTTTGTTCTATTTTTTCGATCCGTCTCGGGTTTCGTTTTTTCCGAGATGTCCTTTTCTGACAGTTACAGGCTGCGAATGTCCGGGCTGCGGCTCACAACGTGCGATACACGATGCTCTGCATCTCGATTTCCAGGCCGCGTTCAAACACAATGCGCTCATTTTGTTTCTGGCGCCTTATGTGTTGTTGGGTGTTTTTCTTCAGCTATTCAATGCTGGTGGGAGGTTCCAAAAAATCGAGAATATTTTCTTTGGGAAACGGGCTGCCCTTGTTGTTGTATCGGCGATAATTCTCTATTGGATCGGACGGAATGTCTTTTGAACCGGCTTTCGCGAATTGCTGTTGTTTTTCGGTTTCCGGCAAGAAAAATTGTTTGCAGGACAAACCGTCGCCGTACATAACTCCTACGGAGTGGAGTTTCGGGCTGCTATTGGCTTTAATATCCTCTCAACTTCTCTTTTAAAAAGCGTCCCGTATGTGATTTTTTGCACTTTACGATTTCTTCGGGAGTGCCTTCGAATACGATGTTGCCGCCATCTATTCCGCCTTCTGGGCCGATGTCGATGATATGGTCGGCACATTTTATCATCTCCGGATTGTGTTCGATAATGATAACCGTATGCCCGCGTTCGATGAGCGCGTTAAATGCTTTGAGCAGCGTTTTTATATCGTGGAAATGAAGTCCTGTTGTGGGTTCGTCGAAGATAAAAAGGGTGGGTTCGGTTTTCTCTTCTCCCAGATAGTAAGCGAGTTTTACGCGCTGGCTTTCGCCGCCCGATAGGGTGGAGGAGGACTGTCCGAGTTTGACGTATCCCAATCCCACCTCCTGAAGCGGTTTCATCCGTTTGACAATTTTCTTTTCGGTGGCGCCTTTCTGTGCTTCGAAAAACTCAATGGCCTGGTTGATGGTCATATTCAGAATATCGGAGATGGAATGTCCTTTGTATTCGACTTCAAGCGCTTCTTGCGAAAAGCGTTTGCCGTGGCAGTTCTCGCACTCCATTTTCACGTCGGCCATAAATTGCATTTCTACCGTGATAAATCCTTCTCCTTTGCACTCTTCGCATCGTCCTCCTTCGACATTGAACGAAAAGAAGGTCGGTTTGAAACCCATTTGTTTGGCCAGAGGTTGGTCGGAAAACAGTTTGCGGATTTCGTCGTAAGCTTTTAGGTATGTTACCGGATTGGAGCGGCTCGATTTTCCGATCGGGTTTTGGTCAACAAACTCAATGTTTTTTATCAGTTTCAGATCGCCGGAGAGGCTGTTGAAATCGATTTGCTCCTGCGAAACTCCTTTGTAGTAATGAAGCAGGGCATTGTATAACACTTCGTTTACGAGCGACGATTTTCCCGAGCCGCTCACGCCGGTAACGACCGTCATGGCGTTGAGGGGAAATTTTACGGAGATGTTTTTCAGGTTGTTTTGGCGTGCACCGCCGATTTGGATGTAATTGTTCCATTTGCGTCGAACCTTGGGAACTTCTATCTTTTCTTTGCCCGTAAGGTATTTCACGGTATAGCTGTCGGTGTTTTCAGTCAATTCGGACACTTTTCCCTGATACATTACCTCTCCGCCCAGCCTTCCGGCTTTGGGGCCAATGTCGATGATGTAGTCGGCGGCGCGGATTATTTCTTCGTCGTGTTCCACCACAACCACCGTATTGCCCATTTGCTGCAATTGGCGGAGTACTTTTATCAGAAGATGCGTATCGCGTGAGTGAAGCCCGATGCTGGGCTCGTCTAAGATGTAAAGCGAGCCTATCAGGCTGCTGCCCAACGAAGAGGCGAGGTTGATGCGTTGGCTCTCGCCGCCCGAAAGGGAGTTGGATAGCCGGTTGAGTGTGAGATAACTTAACCCGACGTCGATAAGGAATTGCAGCCGGTTGTGTATCTCCGTTAAGAGCCGTGCGCCGATTGCGCTGTCGGTTTCGTTGAGTAGGAGCGTATCGAAGAAGTGTTTCAGTTTGTCGATGGGCATCGTAACCAATTGGCCGATGTCTTTTCCACCGACTTTCACGTAAAAAGCCTCTTTTTTCAATCTCGCGCCTTTGCACGCAGGACAAACGGTTTTGCCCCGATAGCGCGCCAGCATCACGCGGTATTGAATTTTGTATTGATTTTCTTGCAGAAACCGGAAAAAATCGTTGATTCCGTAAATTCCCAAATTGTGTCTGCCATTCCAAAGCAACTCTTTTTCATCGTCGTTCAGATCGCAGTAAGCTCGGTGAATGGGAAAATCTACCCGATAGGCTCTGTTTACAAACTCTTTCTTCCATTCGCCCATTTTTTCACCTTTCCAGCATTGCACACACTCTTCCTGTACGGAGAGGCTCTTGTCGGGGATAACTAAGTTCTCATCGATTCCGATGACTTTCCCGAATCCTTCGCATTGGGGGCAGGCGCCTACGGGGCTGTTGAAGTTGAACATCAGGTCGGATGGTTCTTCGAAAACAATTCCATCGGCTTCGAACCGGTTCGAGAAAGAGTAGCTCTCTTCGGTGCCTTCGGAAGTCCAAAATTTGACGATACACGATGAGTTTCCTTCTAAAAAAGCCGTTTCCACCGAGTCGGACAAACGGTTTACGGTAGATTTGTCGGACGAGGCCGCTAAGCGGTCGATGACAAGCAGAACCTCTTTGGCTTCAGGCATCTTCTTCAGCTGCAGGAACTCATCAATGCGGTAAAAAGTATCGTTGTAATAAACACGCGAGAAACCCTCTTTCGAAAGAATATCGAGTTGTTCCGCCAAGGTTCGGTTGTTTCTCGGTTCGATAGGGGCAAATACCGCCATTTTGATCCCTTCGCGGTATTCGGTCATCTTGGCGATGATGTCGCTCACGTGATGTTTTTTTACTTCTTGCCCCGAAACCGGCGAAAAGGTATGTCCGATGCGGGCAAAAAGCAGGCGGAGGTATTCGTAGATTTCGCTCGAAGTGCCTACCGTCGATCTCGGATTGCGCGTGTTTACCTTCTGTTCGATGGCTATGGCGGGCGGAATGCCCGTGATGAGGTCGGTTTCGGGTTTGTCCATTTTCCCTAAAAACTGCCGGGCATAAGCCGAAAAACTTTCCACATAGCGTCTTTGTCCTTCGGCGTAGAGCGTGTCGAAGGCCAACGACGATTTTCCCGAACCCGAAAGCCCCGTAATCACGGTAAAGGTATTGCGGGGAATGCTCACGTCGATGTTTTTGAGGTTGTTGACGCGAGCGCCCTTTATGATGATGTTTTCTCGATCGTTATTCATCTGCTTTTGTTTCGAGTTGCAAAGATAATTACTTTTGGAGCGTCGGAATACACTCTTGTTCTTAATAAACCCAAATTCCGCACGTGGTGCAGGGCGTTTTCCGCTCGTCGGAAAGCTTCTCGCAAAAGTGCAGGGCGTTTTTCGCTCATCGGAAAGCTTCTTGCAAAAGTGCAGGGCGTTTTCCGCTCGTCGGAAAGCTTCTCGCAAAAGTGCAGGGCATTTTCCGCTCATCGGAAAGCTTCTCGCAAAAGTGCAGGGCGTTTTTCGCTCATCGGAAAGCTTCTCGCAAAAGTGCAGGGCGTTTTCCGCTCATCGGAAAGCTTCTCGCAAAAGTGCAGGGCGTTTTCCGCTCATCGGAAAGCTTCTCGCAAAAGTGCAGGGCGTTTTCCGCTCGTCGGAAACCTTCCTGCACTCGATGCGGACAAGAAGAAACTTGTAATGTACAACAAACGGTTATAACGGAATGACGTATTTTTTCAGTGCACTATCTTTCAGCGTATTGGGAATCGCCGATTTAATCTCATTTTCGATGATTTCGATAAGGCGTTCGCGGAGAAAATCCTTGCGCGTTATCAAACTCACTTCGCGTACGGTAGTAGAGTTTCCGATCAGCGGAAAATGCCCTGCACTTTTGCGAGAAGCTTTCCGACGAGCGGAAGACGCCCTGCACTTTTGCAAGAAGCTTTCCGATGAGCGAAAAACGCCCTGCACTTTTGCGAGAAGCTTTCCGACGAGCGGAAAACGCCCTGCACCACGTGCGG
>JBGYGP010000258.1:0-2712 GCA_041820645.1 Proteiniphilum sp.
AAGGGAAACGCTGTGCCGAGACGCTTTTCATGGATTATCACCGGCAAGGGAACGTATGTATAAAGATTATTCGCATCTTCAACACCTATGGCCCCAACATACACCCCCACGATGGCAGAGTCGTATCCAATTTCATTGTACAGGCGCTGAGCAAAAAGGATATTACCATTTATGGAACCGGACAACAGACGCGTAGCTTTCAGTACATCGACGATTTGATCGACGGAATGCTTGAAATGATGAATTCGCCCGCCGATTTCATCGGGCCGGTCAATATAGGCAATCCCACGGAGTTTACTATTCTGGAGCTTGCCGAAAAGATAATCTCGCTAACAGGGTCAAAATCCAGAATCCTCTTCAAACCGCTTCCCTCCGACGACCCGACGCAACGCAAACCCGATATAACCCTGGCAAAAAACGTGTTGAAGTGGGAGCCGAAGGTGATGCTGGAAGACGGACTAAAAGAAACAATCCGTTACTTCAGAACATTACTCAATATTTAAATTTAACATCGTGCAATATGCCCTATTTTTCCATCATTGTCCCCGTATATAACCGACCCGCCGAGGTGAAGGAGCTTGCCGAAAGCCTGGCGCGCCAAACGTCGAAAGATTTTGAACTGCTGATTATCGAAGACGGGTCTTCCGTCCCGTGTGCGGAAATACTCGAGCCTTTCAGGAACGATTTTACGATCCGCTATTTTTTTAAAGAAAACAGCGGACGCAGTCATACGCGAAACTACGGGATGGAACGCGCCGAAGGCGAGTATCTGGTGTTTTTCGATTCCGATTGCATTATCCCTCCCGATTACTTTCAAACAGTAAAGAGCGAATTGGAGAAAGATTATACCGACTGTTACGGTGGGCCCGACAAAGCAGACCCCTCTTTTTCCGATTTGCAAAAGGCCATCAATTTTTCTATGACTTCGTTTTTCACGACCGGCGGTATAAGGGGTTCGAAGAAAGGGTTGGAGGAGTTCACTCCGCGTACATTCAATATGGGGTTCTCCAAAGAGGTGTATCAAAAGATCGGCGATTTCAGAGATATGTTCGGCGAAGACATCGATATGAGCCTGCGCATTCGCGACGAGATGTTCTCCATCCGATTCATTCCCGAAGCTTTCGTGTATCATAAGCGGCGCGTAGACATCCGCTCATTTTACAGGCAGGTGTACGTATTCGGGATGGCGCGCATCGATCTGTTTCTATTGCACCCCACTTCTTTAAAAATGGTGCATGTTTTGCCGGCTCTGTTTACCTACGTAAGCATTATGCTCGTTTTCTATTCGCTGTGGGAACCGTGGTGGTTACTGCTTATTGGGGGCTATTTTGCCTTTCTTTTTCTGGTTGCAACGGTGATATACAGAGACCTATTCATCGGGGCGATATCCGTCTTTACCTCTGCGATTCAACTCTACGGATACGGATTGGGATTCATACGGTCTTTTATAAAGAAAGTTGTTTTTAATCGCAACAATGACAAAGACAGGCTGTTGGAAAAGTATTACAAAAAGAAATAGCGCCGGGCATTCTTTTGAACATTTCCCCGAAACATAAGACAATTGTTTGGGAAACTTTGCCTGAAGATGTTGACCGATATAAAACGAATAAAAGCTTTTGAAGTTCTTGAAACTTCCGAAGTAATAAAGCATCGGGATGGGGATGGCGATGATTTCGCTGTCGGACATCTCGTGTTTTCGGCTGCGTGATTTTTTATCATTACCGGCAGGTAATTTTTTGTGAAAATCTATTTCAGCGGGATATTTTTTACAAAAAATCATCGCCTAAACAGAAGATTTCAGTAATTTTGTCTTTGTCAAGCGCAAGCTCATAATTGTCATTATCTTTTTGAAGATCAGATGCAAATTATCTGCTTGTTTACCAAGCTTTCAATGATGTTTTTTATTCGAAACTCAGGTTATTATGAAAAGAAAAATGAAACAGCGAATGTTGAATTGGAGCATGGCGGTATGCGCCGTCTTGCTGGTAAGTTGTAAACAGACCGGGGCAACAACGTCGGACGGCGCGCCCGACAGTACGCAGGCAACATCGGCCGAACAAGTTCTGCAACAACTGCCTCCTCTCAATCCCAAAGAGGAAATTGTATTTGAAAACGACAAGGTGCGCATTGTCGAAGGAGAAACGATCTATACGGACGAAGACGTGTATAACAGCCTGAAGATGCAGCCTAAAGACACGGCATACAAACCATTTAAGCTCGAAGGCAGGGTACTTGCCTTCGAGAAGATCGTCGGCGATGCAGTATTGGTCAGTGAAGGCATGTCAACCCTACGCACCCTGTGGGTATATGATCTGACTACGGGCGAGAAACTGCTCGAATTAGCATCGTGTGCAGACGATGGGATCGTAATCGAAAACGATCATCGGTTCTCTTTCCTTCGATACGACGAGGCTTTCCCTCAAGTCTTTTGGGACGAAGAAGAGGCCGTGTGGAAGCATTCGAACCACGTGCCTGCCGAATTGCAAAACACCGATTTGGAGGAGGCCAAGAAGAAAAATCAGGAATATTTGTTTAACGGACTTACGCTGATGGCGCATCAAAAAATACAGGTCGATATTCAAAAGCGGAAAGCGACTCCGCTGAACGAATACAAATGGAGATATATCCAGTAAATATAGATATCGGGGGAGGTGGTGACGTAACGACAACTCTCCCCTATATTCATTCATGTTTTAAACATTAAAATACTAT
>JBGYGP010000259.1:0-6620 GCA_041820645.1 Proteiniphilum sp.
TATTTTGGCATAGTCCATAAACTCGCGGTACTGCCGATAGAGTTCGTCGAAGGCCATGTCGCGCGCTTCGGTGGCGGCTTGGCCTTAGGAGGTCTCTTTGCGTTGCGATTTTTTAAGCGCTCGCAGTGTTTGCAGACGTGCAAGGGCATCATCCACATCGGCTTCCCGGATGTTTACCTTTTGCACTTCGGCAAGCAGTTGCGGATTGTTTTTGATTTGCGAGTAAAAATTGGCAAACAACTGTACCCAAGAGGCATAGGCAATGGTGGGCTCATCATTCAGGCGAAGGAGTGTGGTGGCGCCGACGTCTCCCTTAAACAAGATTTTAACCAACGCTCTGTGTTTGCGAAACTGTTTGCTCAACTCAACACGCAGGGTTTCAAAGCTATCGGTTTCGGCATATTGCTCGCTGTACTCTTTTTTCTGACGTTGGTTTTTTGTCTCCAATTCATTGGTTTGTTCCAAATAGCCATCCAGGCGTTCTTCGGTGTATCCCACCGTTTGCATTACCGATAAGATCTCGGGCAATTTACCGTTCGTAAATGCCAAGCGGAAGCGGGCAATCCATTCATCTATATTCACATACGTTAATCTGGCAGTTTTCTTTTTTGCCCGCGGAGTGTTTTGACTGTTTTCTTCCATATCATCTCAATTTTAAGGTGAATAATGTGGCTGCAAGGTGCAACTTTTTTTTAATTCCACCAAATTATTCGGTAATTATTTTGTTAAAAATAACAATTTGATAGTAAAAACTCGCTATTCGGGGTGTAAAAACGGCTATTCGATGTCGGATGTCCATTTCTGACACTCGGATGGCCATTTCCTACACTCGAATGACCATTTCTGACACTCGGATGGCCATTTCCTACACTCGGATGGACATTTCCTACACTCGAATGACCATTTCTGACAGTCGGATGGACATTTCCTTCACTCGAATGGCCATTTCTAACAGTCGAATGGACATTTCCTTCACTCGAATGAGCATTTCTGACAGTCGGATGGCCGTTTCCGACACTCGAATGGCCGTTTCCGACAGCCGGATAACGATGTTGAAACGGGGAATGAAAAAAACCCCGCCGGGGAGGGCGAGGTTTTTTTGTGCAAAGCGAAGGGGATGTTTTAGAAAATATACTTTATTCCGAATTGCATTTGCCAACGAGAACTATTTCCTACGAAATCCTGAAAAGTATGGGGTAAATCGCTACGCATACTGTATTTCAATGTGTAATCATTGGTCGCCGAAGGTCTTTGCTCTACGCGGAGGAACTGATATTGTTGACTCCCGAGAACGGTTGTTTGCTGAACTCCCCAGTTTTTATTCAACAGATTCAAGAAGTTGGAGATATTAAAGCTGAAACGCAGAGTATGATAACGCTCGTTGGCTTGATAGAGCCTGATATCGTGGTTCAGACTCAAATCCAGTTGATTGGCAAAGGGTACTACTGCTCCGTTGCGTTCGGCAAATTGTCCTCTGTGTTTGCTCAAATAGGGGTCTTGCGAGATAAAGGCGTCCAATGCGTTCCAGGCTTCTTGTTGGCTGGCAAAGCCCGTGGCTTCGAGATTGTCGGCAATTTCGCTCAAGCTGTTTGGAATATAAATCAGGTCGTTTTCGGCCCGGGTATCCCCGTTGGCGTCGCCGTTGTAGGTGTAGGTGTATCTGAAGGGACGGTATCTCTGATACACCAACCCGATGCTTGAGGATGAATTGCGTCCCCACTCGGCGGTATAGGTAGCGGATACCAATAATCTCCCGTCAAAAGAGCCTGCGCTGTAACCGAGCTCCTGAGCATTGGGGTCGAGGGCGGCGCGATACCTCCAGGCAGAAGTGGCCACGGAAGAGGTTCCGTCCGTTACGCTTTTTGCTTCCCCGAAAGTATATGAGCCGTTCAGGTTTAATCCTTTCAGTACTCCTTGCCTGAAATCTTTCTGCAATTGTACGGTTGTAAACCACGAATGCCCTTTGCCGGTATTGCGCATCATCACTACGTTGTTTGCGGCTTTATCGTTTCCGGCCTGATCGCTGTAAAAACCGTTGTAGAACGGACGAGCATTTTTTCCCGAGCCATCCTTTACAAAATTATCCGTTCGCACCAGACCGATGTTGTCGTGATAGATGGCGTTTACATCTTTGGAGTGCAAAAACTCGACGGTAGCAATCCATCCGTCCAGGAATCTGTAATCCAAGGCGATGTTCGATTTCCACAAGGTGGGATATTTAAAATTAGGATCTGTTATTGCTATATCCGCTCTGGTAGCTACGCCGGCGGCCGGTTTGTAGGTATCGATGTTTCCGGTAAAACCCAATGTTGCCAGATTGGCGGCTCCTCTCACATAAATATCTCCGAACAATACGCCGTTGTTTCCGGCCTGATTGCTCAACCATACATAAGGAGGCGTTCCGGTGAAAAGGCCCGTACCGCCGCGGAATTGCAGCGAATTGTCTTCGAGCGGCTTGTAGTTGAATCCCAAGCGGGGAGAGAGGAGTATTTGAGTCTTGGGATACTTCGAAACATCGATTTTTATTCCGTCTCTGTACGTTTCGGAGGCTACTCTGTCGTTCGACGGCAAATCGGTCAAGAATACAGGTATATCGGCACGCAATCCGTATGTAACGTTGAATTGGTTGCCGATGCTCCACTTATCCTGAAGGTAAAATCCCAATTGCATCACATTTACTTTTGCATAAGGGAAAGAGTCTCCGATTGCATATTTTTGGGTGTAATAGGTAAAACCGGTGCCGGCAGAATTGGTCAACCCTCCGTTTATGGGAGACAAATTGTAATCTGCGGGATTGTAAGCATTGATATCGAACCCGGCGATGTTTCCTCCGTTACTCTGCAAATAATCTTTGGTTGCCAAAACATTGAACTTGAAATCATCTACCGACGAAAATACCCAAGAGCCCGGATAATTCTGCGCAAATCCGTTTTCGAAAGAACGATAGTCGCTCTGCGTGCCTATCGTTATTTGATGTTTACCTAAATTCCAAACAAAGTTGTTCTGAATTTGAAATATATCGGTGTTCAGTTTATTGTTGTATGAGTTTGCCTCTGTCCCGAACGTAGTGTAAGCCATCAAATTGCTTGCATCCCCGTTTAAAATATCAACTTGCGGAAAAAACCCGCCGTCCATATCGCGGAAATCACGAAGAGCCGAATAACCTATTTTGAAATAGTTACTCATGTTGTTGTTTATCTTCGTATTCAGGTCTGCGATAACGATGTTGAAGTTGTTGTTCGTTCTGTAAAAACTCGAACTAAACGGAATGGCGTATTGATTGGGGCCGCGTCCGTTGAGCGGAGCTCCCGAAATACTGGGGCTATTGGTGTTGAATGATTTCAAATAATAATATTTTAAACTCAATACATTATTCCGATTAACATTCCAATCCAAGCGAAGAGTCAAACGATCCGCCTGCGTATTTTGTTTCGTCAAATTAAAAGAACCGGGAGTATATCCGAACTGTGCATTCAGAAAGTTGGAAATATCCTGTAAAACGGCTGCATCAACGGCGGAATTTTCGGTTGTATAAGTTATCGGCGTTTCCTGTCGGTCCAACTCTCCGTTTAAATAAAAGAAAAGCTTATTCTTGACAATCGGACCCGAAAGGCTGACTCCGTATTGCTTATTCGAAAACTCCGAAACAGAGATAATATTGTCCTTAACTCGATAACCGATCAAATCGGGGCTCTTGATATACATATAAGCCGATGCGCGAAAATCATTCGTCCCCGATTTGGTTACCGAGTTGATGCCCGCTCCCGTAAATCCTCCGTTCCGAACATCGTAAGGCGCAATCATAACCTGAACCTGCTCCAATGCTTCGAGAGAAATCGGCTCCGTACCGGAAGCACCTAAAGAAGAACTTAACCCGAAAGAGTTATTGAAAGAGGCACCATCTACCGTAACATTGTTAAAACGGTAAGAAGCTCCTCCAAAATTACTGCCGCTGCTCATGGGCGTCAACTTCGTAAAATCGTTCAACGAACGGGTTACGGTAGGCAGTCTGTCCATCTTTTCCCGTGTTATTATCTCCTGCGCTCCCGTCCTGTTCGAAGAAAAAACAGAAGTATTGCCATCGCCAACGACAACTACTTCGTCCAATAACTGCGTATCCTCTTTCAAAACCGGGTTTAAGACAAAATCTTCTCCCAAAGAAAGATGGATATCTGCCAATTTCTCCGTATTATAGCCAATATAAGAAACCTCTATCGTATAGGGCCCGCCAATACGCATATTCGAAATATTGTAGCTTCCGTCGTTTCTCGTACTGGCTCCGTAAACCGTTCCCGTTGGCGTGTGGATAGCAACTATCGTAGCCCCGATTAAAGGTTCTTTCAAATTATCGGTAACGCGCCCGCTCATGCTCGACGTGGTTACCTGTGCATTTGCTACCGCAACCCATATCATCATAAAGGCTGCTGCCAAAAACTTCATTTTTTTAATCATACTTATATATTTTAAGTGTTTTAAGTTGTTTCTCGTGAAAATCTGCACAAATTTACAAAATATAAATGTAAAAATTGTTACGTTTCGGTTGCATTTTTCGCCGGCGGCAGGCGATGAGAAACAAACGACGAAACACAAAACATAAATGCCTGATTCCGCGAGAGAAAAACCTCCGCCTTCAGCATCTTATTTTCTCCTTTTCTTATTAGCCGGAAGCGCCACATTATTCATTTGCCTCAGTATCTGCGCCTGTCGTTTTCTCATATAGGCCGACGGTTTCTTCGAACTGAACCGCAGCGGGTTGGGAAGCGTGGCGGCTATAAGCGCCGCTTGCGAAGCGGTCAGTTTAGCGGCAGTAGTTCCAAAATGCTGCCGGGCAACAGACTCCACGCCATAGATACCGTCTCCGGTCTCCATCACGTTGAGATAAACCTCCAAAATACGCTCTTTGGACCAGAAAAGCTCAATGAGCACCGTAAAATAAACCTCCAACCCTTTCCGAAACCACGACGATTGAGGCCATAAAAACACATTTTTCGCCGTTTGTTGCGAAATAGTACTGGCTCCGCGGGATTTGCGGCGCGTCTTGTTCTCTTTTATCGCTTTCTGTATCTCTATCCGGTCAAATCCGTTGTGGTCGAAAAAACGCTGGTCTTCGGAAGCGACAACGGCACGTTTCATGTTGTTCGAAATTTTCGCCGAAGAAACCCATTTGTGCTTGATTTTCGGTTTTTCGCCGCGACCAATCTGCTGCACAACCCGTATCCCCATCAACGGCGTAAAATAAACGGGCAAAAACCGAAACAGAATTACCGACTCGATACTGAGAATGAAAAAACAGAACAAAATTTTTCCAAGAAAACGGAATATTTTTTTCATTTCCTATTCTATGCTGGGGGTTTCTCTCAATTTGAATCTCACACGCCACCGGCCGTCGGAATATTCATGACTGACGATTTCGAACCTCCCGATTTCGGAAGTATTCTTCACATGATGACCGATGCAGGCGCAAGTATCGTAATCTCCCACCCGAACGATGCGCAACGTTTCGGAAACGTTTTCGGGCAATTTGGATAAATCTACAATCCCTGCCGCTTCCGAAATCGGGAGAAAATCCTCCGTAACCTCCAGATGCCGCCCGATAATTTCGTTTACCCTTTTTTCAATCTCCGCAACCTGCTCGTCGGTAGGCGCCGCCGAAAGAAAATAATCGGCTTTGCTCTTCTTCCGCTCGATATGGGTATTGCGCGAACGCGGACATCCGAACATGCTTACCATCGTTTGGTTCAGAATATGTTCCGATGTGTGCATGGGAGGATACTCCTCTTTGTTGTGGCTATTCAATTGATGTTTCATCTGACCTATTATGTTATGATACCGTTTTCTATCTCAAATCGACAAACTTAACCGCTTTTCGGCTTGTTTCGGGATATTGGAGCTTTGCGATGTATTGCGGAGAAGCAAACTGAATGGAAGGTGCCACCCGCACGCGCGAACGAAACAGGTCTTTCAACTCTTTCTCAAATTCATCGGAATGCACTTCACTTCCCACACGCACCACAATTTCGTCTGTCCCCAAGTCGTTGGTATAAGCCTCTACAATGTAATTGGCAACCTGCGGCACATTATCCAACACATCGTAAAGAGCAGGAGGATAGAGCGTCGTGCCTTTGAATTTTATCAACTGTCCTTTACGACCCACAATCGAACTCAACCGGTATGTGTTTCTTCCGCAGGCGCATGGCGCCGTGTAATGGGCACAAATGTCTCCGGTACGAAACCTCACGAGCGGCATTCCGGTTACGCCGAGCGTCGTAACGACCACTTCTCCGCATTCGCCCTCTTTTACGGGGTTTCCCAAATCGTCGAGCAACTCAACGATGATCAGCTCGGGCTGAATATGTCCTCCGCACTGATGTTCGCATTCGGTAAACGAAGCCTGCATTTCGGTAGAAGCGTAGGTGCCGAGCAACAACGGCTTGCTCCACTTCTCGTGAATACGGCGGCCGAGCGTGTTGTAAGAAAAATCGGGGTTTCGCAAACTCTCTCCGATGCAAATGGCTTTGGCAATCGAGCTGTTGTTGTAATCGATTCCGTTGCTTTCGGCATACTCGATGAGTTTGAGTAAAAACGACGGCACAACCATGCAAAAAGTAGGATTCACGGAA
>JBGYGP010000260.1:0-10193 GCA_041820645.1 Proteiniphilum sp.
CTGACAGGCACACAACGATATTCACGCTTCGGCTCAGGTATGAGAAAATTATTGTATGTAAGCCCCGTTAAATATTTGTGGAAACCCATCGATTTTGCCGCACGCGTTCCCGGCGATGCCATAAATTCCATTCGCAGCCAATGGGCGCGGGGCACCATTGCCGATATTGAGCGTTTTTTCAAAAAGTTATTCAATCCGTCCGAATATTACGATGAAAAGAATCTCGGTTATAAAGGCTATATGGTTTTCAACAAACCGAAATACATGCCGGGCGACACAGTAAAATTCAAAGCGTTCGCGGTAAATAAAAAAGGAAAACCTTTGGACAAAAAAGTGGATGTGAATATATACAATCACAGGAAAATGATTCGGTTAACCGAGTTAGAACCTTATCGTAGCGGAGCATTCGAATATCGATTTTTCTTGCACGATTCGCTTGACCTTACATTGGATAAATCATATTCCGTTTATTTAGACAGCAAAAACGGGGAAACCTATATTCAATCGTCGTTCCATTACGAAGATTACGAATTGAATCACACAAAATTAACGCTTAACATACCAACCGACAGGCATTATAAAGGGCGGGACTTCCATCTTTTCGCCAAAGGGAGCGACGATAATGAGCTGAATCTGATGGATGCTCGCCTCGAAATAACGGCAACCGCCGGAAAAACAGAAAAATACATAAGCGATAAGGTTTTCGTCCCCGATACACTGTGGAGACACAAAATGGATTTGACTCCCACGGGAGAAACCGAAATCATCGTTCCCGATACCCTTTTCCCGGAGGCAAATATCCTTTATAACCTCGAAGTGAGAATGCTGACATCGGACAACAAAACTTACTCGGAACGAAAACAGATCACATATTACCACCAAAAAGAAGGATTTGAGCTGAACGTAGAAAATGACTCCATAAAAGTGATTTTCAGAAAAAACGGCAATGAAATTCCTCAAAAAGTACAACTCATTGCTACCGACAATTTCGGGAATGAAACCGAAATAGGTAATGGAACCACGCCTTATAAAATCCCCACAAATGTATATTACAAAACATATACGGCACAAAACGGCGATACGAAAGAAACGTTGGATGTATCTTCGCAACCGCCACTGTTGGAATGTTTTTCTAACCGCACAAACGACTCGATTTTCATTCAATTCGAAAATCCGAGAAAGTTAAACTTTACCTATAATATTTATGAAAGAAATAAGGAAATATTTCGCGGTTATACCGAATCATTGACGCTGAAAAAGCGTACGAACAGCAACGAAAACTATTATTTGTCTGTCCGCTATCTTTGGGGCGGAACAATAATGGAGCAAAATTACCGTATCCCGTTTTTCGATAAAAAACTAACCCTCGCCGTAAAACAACCTACACTCGTTTACCCCGGACAAAAAGCGAACATCGAAGTAACCGTTACCGACCAAAAAGGGAAACCTGTTGAAAATGTAGATATAACAGCTTATTCTCTAACCAAGAAATTCAATTATCAACCTCCGACAGTACCTTATATCGGCAAATACCGACCTGAAAAAGAGCTGATCAATAATTTCAGGATTCAATCGCCCGACAACGCACAGAGAAGCTTAAAATTGAATTACGCGGCGTGGAAAGTGCTCGCAAATATAGACTCTATCGAATACTACAAATTTTTGTATCCCCGTCACGGCGTATATCGTTTTGAATATAGAACGGAAGAAAATATTACGCAGTTTGCGCCTTTTGTGGTCTCCGACGGAGAAGTTCAACCTGTTTTTGCCGTTTATGTAAACGATGT
Source organism: Proteiniphilum sp. (assembly GCA_041820645.1). Classification (GTDB taxonomy): domain Bacteria; phylum Bacteroidota; class Bacteroidia; order Bacteroidales; family Dysgonomonadaceae; genus JBGYGP01. Next base: position 1,788 of record JBGYGP010000260.1, read on the forward strand.
TCCAGTCTATTTTGACTGGACAAACAACAACCAACCGTATTCTTTCAAAGTAGAGCCCGACAAACCGCAACGCATAAAAATCCGCCTTTCCGACAAAAGCATTACCCTCAATGATTTGAATTTCAAAAGAGGTTACAAAACCATTTTGAGTATTCCCGCAAATATCAGACACAAAGATGTGAACACAGCCAAAGAGAAAAACGAATTCTCTCAATACGAAAAGAACATACTTTATAAATACACTTTTCCTTACCGAAACTCGTTTCGCGGAAACTTGGCATACATAAAGAATCGCGATAATTACTTCGTGTTGAGTCCCGATGCAAATCCTTCCACCGGCAACCGTTCTTTTGTCGGGCCCGTAGCAGGAAAAGTAGATTTTGAATTACTCAACGACTACAAGCAAAATTTTGAACACGAACCTTATTTCGAGTATGATTTCTCACCCAATATTATAAAGATGAGAGAAATAAAGACATTCGATTTTCCTTTGAATAAAAAACTGTATTCTTCTAAAAACCTCGAAAATAATCTGTTCGACTCCGTATTAACCCACCGGATTCTTCAAAAAGAAGCGCAAGCGATGATTGAACGCAGGCGACAAAACCAAGTCCGATATAATTTTCCAAACCGCACCTCAAAAGGAAACGGAACACTCATTACCGAAAGAGTTTACGATAAAGATAAAACACAAAAAATTCCCTTAAATACGCTGATTCTTAAAACAGATGACGAATACTTCATTCGTGTTTACCCCGGCTCTACCGGCAATTTCTATGACCTCAAACAAGGAACTTATAAGTTGATTACTTTTTATCCGGGCTCTTATTACCACATTGCCGATTCCATCGACATAAAAGCCGACGGCACAAATTTCATAAGAATCCGGGTTTCGCCCGACGATTTGAAAAAAGATGCATTCAGTCAAAAAGTAACCGCGCTTATCGAAGAAAATATTTTGAAAAATACGAGCGGTGAATACACTAAAAGCGAAGAACTAAACCGTATTCTCACAACTTACCGCACCGAAAACGGTTACACAGGCGAAGGAGGAAATCTTTTGCAAGGCCAAATTACCGAAGAGGGCAGCAACGAACCAATTATTGGCGCAACCATTGTGGTAAAAGGCACAAATTACGGAACCGTAACCGACATAAACGGCTATTATTCGTTGAAAGTTCCTAAGGATAAATATATTGTTGAGGTAATGTTCGTTGGTTTTGAGTCTTATGAAATAGATTTGCGAAAAGTATTTACAGGAAATGTCAGTCTGAAACCCGATACGGAGATATTGGATGAAGTTGTGGTTGTTGCCTATGGAGTAACAGCCAAATCTTCCTCAACCGGCACGACGGTAAGGAGCATAAATACCGAGAGAATGTTCGAAAATGCCTTGTCGGGAACTGTTCCGGGCTCAATGATTCGCGGTATAAACTCCATCGACCTCTCAAAACAGCCGCTAATCGTTATCGACGGAAGAATTTATACCGGAGATTTAAGCGCTTTCGATATCAATTCCGTAGGAGAAATTACTGTTCTGAAACCCGAAGAAGCTACGGGTATTTATGGAGCACGGGCAGCAAACGGCGTCATTTTAATTTCGTCCAATGGAAATTCGTTGAAAGATTTATTGAATAAAGACGGTAAAGGCGCCGATTTTGACGAGAATTTCCTACTTGCCGCATCAGAAAACGGAAGCATTCGCAACAACTTTTCCGATTACGCTTTTTGGCAACCAAAACTTACCACCGACAAAAACGGGAAAGCCTCTTTTAACGTAGTGTTCCCCGATGATGTTACCAATTGGAATACTTACGTTTTGGCAATGAACGGAAACAGACAAAGCGGACAAATATCGGGAAATATCAAATCGTACAAGCCCGTCATGGCGCAACTTTCCGTACCCAATTTTCTTTTGCATGGCGACACATCAATGATTATCGGGAAATCGTTGAATTATATGCCCGACTCCATGAATGTGACCACTTCGTTCGCTATCGATGGGAAAAATATTCTCTCCGGACAACATACGCTTGTAAATTCCATTATCGATACCGTAACGCTTACGGCCAAAACGGACACAACAACTGTTCGGTATTCGCTTGAGAAAACCGATGGTTATTTCGATGGAGAGGAACGAAAAATCCCTGTCTTTCCGATAGGGCTGGAAGAAACCAAAGGCAATTTTTATATTCTGGACAAAGATACCGTTGTTTCTCCTGTATTCGATCCGGCTATGGGCGAAGTAACGCTCTACGCCGATGCAAGTTATTTGGATGTGTTGAGTTTTGAAACAAACCGCCTTATCGGATACAGATATGGTTGCAATGAACAATTGGCTTCAAAACTTATCGGAATGCTTTCCGACAGGTTCATCGCAAAACACAAAAACAAAAAACAGAAACACGAACGCGATATTAAAAAAACAATCGAAAAACTACTTCAAAACCGCAATCAAGACGGACTTTGGGGCTGGTGGAAAGAGAGTCGGACAAACTTCGCTTTCAGTTCGCACATCCTCAAAGCATTGGATATGGCTAACAAGCAGGGATTCAGAACAGACATCAACAAGCAGAAAATCATTTCCGAACTGATGTTTGCATTGGAAAACAATCAGTACGATCATGCTGAAAATGCCATCCTCGTTCTCAAAAGTTTACAATTAACCGATTCAACCCTGCTCTTACAGAAATATGTTCATCAAATCGATACCATAAAAAACAAATCACTGAATGATGAGTTGAATCTTATCGAATTAAAACAAAAAACAAATCTGCCTTACACCTTGGACAAACTTACCGAAAATCAGCAAACAACTCTGTTTGGGAATGTCTTTTATCGCGATGAGAAAAACAAACAGACGCTTACCGACAGCGATATTCAAAATACACTCGTCGCCTATCGCATTCTAAAAAACGCGGGAGGACACGATAATACGTTGAGTAAAATCCGTTTATATTTGTTGGAAACAAAACAGAATAACCGATGGTGGAACACGTACGAAAGTGCGCAAATTTTGGAAACCATTCTGCCCGATATGCTCCAAACATCCAATCTTGATGAAAAAAGTACGCTTACCATTTCAGGAAATATCAATAAGAGCATCGATACATTTCCTGTAACCGTGAAACTTTCGGCAGCCGATAATATCTCTGTTTCCAAAAAAGGCTTCGCTCCCGTTTATTTAACCACGTACCAACAAACGTGGAATAAAAATCCGCAAATTAAAAAGGGCGATTTCGAGATTATTACTTATTTCGAAAACAGGCCGACAAATTTAGTGCAAGGAGAAAAAATAAATCTCACGGCGGAATTAGACGTAAAAAAAGATGCCGATTTTGTACTGATAAATGTTCCCATTCCTGCCGGATGTTCGTATGGCGTAAAGCGGCAACATCGTGTAAATGAAATTCATCGGGAATATTTTAAAAACGAAACAGCCATTTTCTGCGAAAAACTGAAGAAAGGAAAGTATACGTTCGAAATAGAACTTATTCCGAGATTCTCAGGAACCTACACTCTGAATCCTGCAAAAGCGGAACTGATGTATTTCCCAACTTTTAACGCGAATGACGAAATAAAGAAAATCAGAATAGAGTGAGAGATAGGAGTTTGAAAACAGACGTAAAAAAAACTATGTTCTTAATTTCCGTATCCCTACGAAAGAAATAAAAACATAGTTAAGGTTTCGGTTTGGATTAAATAAAACTCAATGCGCTTGGTTGCCTGTATGAACCGATACAAAGGTAAGACAATCGGGGGAAGTAGAAACTCTCCGTTAGCCCCGAATGCGAGATGTGAGGAAAAATTCCCCACATCTGGTATTCGATGTTGATTAATAAACGATTACCTCACTCTCCGCTCCACTTGAAGCAAAACGGCTTCGCAATGGATGGCAGCGGATCAAACAAAACATCAGGAGCAAAACCGGTAAAAATTCATCCGATTTCCCGATTACACCGTGCTGTATTTCCGCAAGCAGACTCAGAAACATAAAAAAACGGTTCTCTTCCAATCTTTAAGTTTTATTTTTAATAAATTTGCGGCTATTCTGCCTAAATTGATTAGTTTTGCGCTTAAATTCTTTACAGGAGTGAGGTTTTCGCGCATGAAGCATTTTTGTATTTGCCTATATTGCTTGATTTTTATCTTTTTGTTCTCTCAACGTTCTTTTTCCCAAACAGGAATGCCGGAGAATCATGCCGTACGGCAAGCTGTCGATTCGGTAAAGGCGGATTCCGTATCCGCCAAAGAAACCCTTACTGCGCCTGTTATCTATTCGGCAAAAGATTCCATGGTTTTCACCAAAAACAACAAGGGATATTTGTATGGCGAAGCCGATATCAAATACGGAGACTTATCCATCAAAGGGGAATACATTACTATGGATATGGATAGCAATACCATTTCCTCGACATTCGGACTGGATTCGCTGGGGAAAGAGTTCGGATATCCGGTTTTCAGCCAAGGCGGCACGGAATATGAGATGAAAAAAGTGCGTTACAATTTCGATACCGGAAAGGCTTTCATCTCAAATGTCGTTACACAACAGGGAGAAGGATATATTGTGGCGAATACGGCCAAGAAGAATGTCGACAACTCGTTTTACATGGTCAATGCCCGATACACTACCTGCGATTTGCACGACCATCCTCATTTTTACTTGAATTTATCGAAAGCCAAAGTAAGGCCGGAGAAAGATGTGGTAACAGGCCCCGCATGGCTGGTAGTGGCCGATGTGCCTTTGTTTCCCATTGTGTTGCCGTTTGCTTTCTTCCCCTTCACAAAATCCTATTCATCGGGGATTATCATGCCCTCCTACGGCGACGAGATGAACAGGGGCTTTTATCTCCAGAACGGAGGATACTATTTTGCCATAAACGATTACGTGGATTTAGCGCTTACCGGTGAGATTTACACCAAGGGAAGCTGGGGGATAAATGCCCGCTCGAACTACAGGAAACGGTACAAATATTCGGGCAGCTTCAGCGGAAACTACCTCAATACGGTAACCGGAGACAGGGAGGCTCCGGACTATTCCGTTTCGAAGGATTTCAGAATCAGCTGGACACACTCCCAAGACCCTAAAGCCAATATGTATCGAACATTGTCGGCAAGCGTAAATTTTTCCACCAGTTCGTACAACCACCGGAATATCTCCACGCTCTATCAAAGAGAATCGGCAAACAATACCAAGAGTTCCAGTATAAATATCACGCAGCGTTTCCCCGATTTGCCGCTCAATATTTCGGCGACGATGAATATCAATCAGGTATCGAGCCAATCGTCGATCTCGGCAACCTTGCCTAACATATCCGTCAGCATGAACCGTATCTACCCGTTGAAACGAAAGAAAGCGGTGGGCTCGGAACGGTGGTACGAAAAAATATCGATGAGTTATTCGGGAGAGTTCCGTAACTCCATCACCACCAAGGAGGATCAGTTTTTTAAATCGAATCTTATCCGGGACTGGCAAAACGGCATGCGCCATAGCATTCCGGTGAGCGCCACCTTTTCGTTGTTTGATGTGATTCAGATTTCTCCTTCATTCAATTACACCGAGCGCTGGTACACAGGCGCCGTGAAGCAAGCCTGGGATCCGGTAAACAACCGAAATGTGGCGGTAGATACCATTAACGGTTTTAAACGGGTGTACGACTACTCTCTTTCGGTAAGCGCCAATACCAAACTCTACGGGATGTACACCCCTTCGAAAAAAATATTCGGCGAGAAATTCAAGATTCAGCAAATCAGACATGTTTTCACTCCCAGCATCAGTTTGAATTACAGGCCCGATTTCGGAGATCCGCGCTATGCCTTTTACGAAAGATACAGCTACCGCGATGCCTACGGCAATGATTTGGAATATACTTATTCTCCCTACTCGTCTTTGATGTTCGGCACAGCCCCGATGGGCAAGAGCGGCGGAATCGGTTTCGATTTCAAAAACAATCTCGAAATGAAAATGAAAAACCGGAACGACAGCATCGTAAAAAAAAGTCTGATAGATGATCTCTCCGTCAATTTCAATTACAACATGATGGCCGACTCCATGAAGTGGAGCATGATCAACACAAGCCTGCGATTGAAAATTACAAAATCGTACACATTCAGCCTCAACGCCACGTGGGATCCCTACATGTATGAGCTCAACAGCAGCGGCAACCCCAGGCCGGTAAACAAACTGCGTATTCTCAACGGAAAAGGATTCGGCAAGCTTTATAATACGGGAACTTCTTTTTCTTATTCCCTCAATCAAGATACTTTCAAGAAATGGTTCGGGAAAGACAAGGGGAGCAATGCCAAAACGGAAGATCAGCAGAGAAGAGACCTCGAAAGCAGCCTTCCCGATGACGGGACGCTGGGGAAAAACCCTCAGGAGGCGGCTCCCAAAAAGAGTGTGTTCGATAACTCGGAACGCTCGATGGGCGAATTCGACGAAGAGGGCTATCTGAAAAACCAGGTTCAATGGAACCTATCCGTCAACTACTCTCTGAGATACGGATACGGAGATTTTGACAAATCAAAGATGGATTACAAGGGGCGTTTGACACACAATTTCGGACTGAGCGGCTCCATCCAGCCTACCAAAAACTGGAACTTCACGTTCAACACCGATTATAATTTCGACCTCAAAAAATTTACCAGCATCAATTGCTCACTCACCCGAAACCTTCACTGCTGGAGCATGTCGGCCAGTTTTATCCCCATCGGGCCTTATAAATCGTACAACTTTGTCATCCGTGCCAACGCCTCGCTGCTTCAGGATCTCAAGTGGGAGGAACGCAACTCTCCTTACGACAACATATCGAATTGGTATTAAGAGGTCTGCCCGTCGGGCCGAACTTATCCGCCTCTGTGGGGCGATTCTCTTCGGGGCTTCCGCTGAGGCCGTCCGGTTTTGCTCCGCAAAAAGAATCCCGCCGGATTATCCGGTCATTATTTTGCCGGAATTGACAATTTGACAGCAAAAACCGTTATTCGGGGCACAAAAACGGCTATTCGGTGTCGGATGTTCATTTCTGACTGTCGGATGTCCATTTCTGACACTCGAATGACCGTTTCCTACACTCGAATGATCATTTCTGACACTCGAATACTCATTTCCTGCAGTCGAATGGCCGTTTCCGACAGTCGAATATTCATTTTCGAGAGCCGGATAACGATGTCGAAGAGGGGGGAGCGTTCAATCCTTTGTGTTCGACTCCGATTTTCCCCACAACTTTTTCATCAGGCTGCTCATTTTTTCTTCCGACGCGTTTTGTTGCGCTTTCCAAAAACGGGTTCCCTTGATTTGCGCCGGCAAGTAATCCTGCTTTACGAAATTGTTCTCAAAATCGTGAGCGTATTTGTATTCTTTTCCGTAATCCAGTTCTTTCATCAACGAAGTGGGGGCGTTGCGCAGATGCAGGGGGACAGGCAAGTTTCCGGTTCGGGCAACTTGTCCGATGGCTTCGTCGATGGCAAGGTATGCCGAGTTGCTTTTGGGCGAAGCGGCAAGATAGATAGCCGTTTCGGCAAGAACGATACGCCCTTCGGGCCAACCGATTTTCTGAAGCGCATCGAAACAGGCGTTGGCAAGCAGCAAAGCGTTGGGATTGGCAAGCCCGATGTCTTCGGCAGCCGAAATGACCAGTCTCCGGGCAATAAACTTGGGGTCTTCGCCCCCCTCCACCATGCGCGCCAACCAGTAAACGGCGGCGTCGGGGTCGCTTCCGCGAATGGATTTGATAAACGCCGAAATCATGTCGTAGTGCATTTCGCCACCCTTGTCGTAAGCAGCAGGATTTTCCTGCAACCGCTCCGTAACCTTTTTATCGGTTATCACAACCCTGTCTTGGTACTCCTCCGAAGCAATCACCAGTTCGAGAATATTGAGCAACTTGCGCGCATCGCCCCCCGAAAACCGGAAAAGCGCGTCGGTTTCCTCCACCGCAATGTTTTTCCCTTTCAGGACGGCATCTTCTGCAAGCGCCCTCTCCAAAAGAGTTTTCAAGTCGCCCGCACTCATCGGTTTCAACACATACACCTGACACCGCGAAAGCAACGGACGGATAACCTCGAAAGAAGGGTTTTCGGTAGTCGCACCGATGAGCGTTACCGTTCCCGTTTCTACGGCATTGAGCAACGAGTCTTGCTGCGATTTGCTGAAGCGGTGAATCTCATCGATAAACAAAACAGGCGTCGCCGACTCGAAAAAACGATTGTTTCTCGCTTTGTCGATAACCTCGCGAACATCTTTCACCCCCGAATTGATGGCGCTCAACTTGTAAAACGGAGCCTTCAACGTGTTGGCAATAATGTTTGCAAGGGTGGTTTTTCCCACTGCGGGAGGCCCCCAAAAAATAATGGAGGGGATGTGTCCGCCATCGATCATTTTCCTCAAAACGGAGCCTTTCCCCACCA
>JBGYGP010000261.1:0-9421 GCA_041820645.1 Proteiniphilum sp.
GGAGGCGAATTCAGAATCAGTAATTTTCTGCTTTGGCAATCGGCTTACGCCGAACTCTACTTCACGGATACGTTTTGGCCTGATTTCGGAGAAAAGGAATTGTACGAAGCGATTTTCAACTACCAGCAAAGAGAAAGACGCTTCGGGAAGACCAGCGAACAAATTCAATTGGAAAATCGATAAAAGCATAAAACTTTCCCGATTATCGAGATTTCATAGAAAACAAGAGAGACAACAAGATAAGACAAATTACAATGTTGAAGAAAACATTCTATTTCGTAATTTTATTTACACTCATCTTTCAAACCCTGACTCTTGCTCAAACAGCAAGACAAGATAGTGCGAAAATGGCGGAAGAACTTGCCGTAAACTATACTTCGGCGCCTAAAAAATATACGATTGCCGATATAGAGGTAACCGGTATCGAAGGCACAATGTATGAAAATCAGAAGTTTGTTCTCGTTGGATTTTCGGGCTTGGTAAAAGGGCAAGAAATACAAATTCCGGGAGAAGATATCTCCAATGCCTTAAAGAGATTTTGGAGGCAAGGTTTGTTTTCCGATGTAAAAATCCTGCAAACAAAAATAGAGAACGATTCTGTATGGCTTGAAATAAGGCTTACAGACCGCCCCCGGGTAGCCGATATCCGGTATGAGGGTTTGAAAAAAAGTGAACGTGAAGATATCGAGAAAAAAATCGGTGTGATAAAAGGCGTACAAATAACTCCCAACCAGTTGAATCGCGCCGAAACGATTATCAAAAAATATTTCGACGAAAAAGGTTACGGCGACGCCGAGATTACAATCGCACAACGCCCCGTAACAACCGAGCGAAACCAGATCATCCTCGACATTACCGTTGATAAAAACGAAAAAATCAAAGTAAGTCGTATAAACATCGAGGGAAACAACGCTATTTCGGACAGAAAGCTCAAATGGGCGATGAAAAAGACCAACGAAAAAGGCAACCTCCTGCACCTCTTCCGTCCCAAAAAATTTGTTGAAGACCTTTACAAAGCCGACAAAGAAAGCTTGATTAAGAAATACCACGAGCAAGGCTATCGCGATGCGGAGATTGTGCGCGATTCGGTTTACAGAAAAGACGAAAAAACGGTAAATATCGACATTGTCGTGGAAGAAGGGCCGTTATACCATATCCGTTCCATCAATTGGGTAGGCAATACGCAATACAATTCCGCCGACCTTAACAGGGTGCTCAATATGAATCCGGGCAATGTTTACAACCAGAAAAAATTGCAGGAACGCCTGATTTCTGATGAAGACGCGGCAATCAACCTCTACCAGAACAACGGCTACTTGTTTTCCAACATCGATCCGATCGAGATAAATATCGAGAACGATTCGGTAGATTTGGAACTCCGCGTGGTAGAAGGGCCTAAAGCGACCATCAAAAAAGTGATTATACAAGGAAACGACCGCCTTTACGAAGACGTTATCCGCCGCGAACTCCGCACAAAACCCGGCGCCGTTTTCAGCAAGGAAGATCTCATTCGCTCAATGCGCGAAATCGCTCAAACCGGCCATTTCGACCCCGAAAACCTGCAACCCGGAGTCAATCCCAATCAGGAAGACGGAACAGTGGATCTTACCTATCCGCTGACGTCAAAAGGGAATGACCAGATTGAATTTTCCGCCGGATGGGGCGTTACCGGTCTTGTGGGAAAACTGAGTTTGAAACTCAACAACTTTTCGCTCAAAAACTTGATGAATCCCGGTACCTATAAGGGAGTAATACCTCAAGGCGAAGGGCAGACACTGGTGTTGAGCGCACAAACAAACGGGCAATATTATCAATCGTACCAGTTTTCGTTTATCGAACCTTGGTTCGGCGGCAAACGCCCCAACAATTTCTCCGTAAACGGCTACTACTCGCGCTACACAGGATTGAACACCGAGTACTACCAACAGACCAACCCCTATCTCTATGGCGGCTACAATCCTTACGGATACGGATATGGATACGGCGGGTATGGCGGATATGGCTACCAGGATATGATGGAATATTCTTACGATCCCAATCAGGTATTTGAGATAATCGGCGCTTCGGTGGGTTACGGCAAAAGATTGGAATGGCCCGACGACTATTTCCAGATACAGGCCGAACTCGGCTATCAAAGATACAACCTGAAAAACTGGTCGTGGAATCAATTCCCATTCCAGACAGGCTCGAGCAATAGTGTTACGCTCGGACTTACCCTTGCGCGCAATTCGATAGACAATCCGCTCTATACGCGTATGGGGTCGCAGTTTTCATTGAGTGTCAATTTCACGCCGCCCTTCTCGCTGTTCAGCAACAAAGATTATTCGAAGATGGCGTACAACAACCCCACAAAATATACCTGGAACGAATACCACAAATGGAAACTGAAAATGAGAACTTTTACGCCGCTCACTCCGATGACGGTAAAAAGAACTCCCGTAATCGCCACCCGAGCGGAGTTCGGGATACTCGGACATTACAATCAACATAAACTGACTCCCTTTGAGACGTTCGACATGGGAGGCGACGGGATGACGGGCTACTCCTCCTCTTTTGCCACGGAAACAATTGCCCTGCGCGGTTACGACAACATGTCCATCGCCCAAAGCGCAAGAGCATACACCCGTTTGGGGCTTGAACTGCGCTATCCTCTTATACTGGAGCCCAACTCTACCATTTATGTCGTCTCTTTTCTGGAAGCGGGGAATGCATGGCACAATCTCAAAAACATCAATCCTTTCGATTTGAAACGCTCGGCAGGAGTCGGAGCCCGCATCTTCCTGCCGATGATCGGGCTGATGGGTATCGACTGGGCTTACGGGTTTGACCCGATCAGAGGTTCGAGAACCAACAGCGGCGGCCAGCTACACTTCATTATCGGTCAGGAATTTTAATTTGAGTTTTTTAACAAGATAGCTCTAAACGAAAAGGGCAATTATCTGTCTTATAAAACAAAATTTCAAAAAAAAGCATCTATGAAAAAGGTATTATCAGTGATCGGACTTTTTATGATTGTAACAGTGGGAAACGGCTACGCACAAAAATACGCCCTTATCGACATGGAGTATATCCTCGGTAAAATACCCGCTTACGAAAACAGCAACCGCCAACTCGAAAACTCTTCGAAAGAATGGCAAAGCGAGGTAGATAAAGCCTCGAAAGAGGTGGAAGAGATGTATAAGAAGTATCAGGCCGATTTGGTTTTCCTTACCGGGGAGGCTAAAACAAAACGCGAGAATGAGATTGTTGCAAAAGAAAACGCAATCAACGAGTTGCGCAACAAATACTTCGGCCCGCAGGGCGAGCTTTTCCAACGCAGGCAGGCTTTTATGAAACCGCTTCAGGATAATATCTACGAGGCGGTGAAAGAGATTGCAACGGTAAACGGTTATTTGATCGTACTGGACAGAGCTTCGGCAAACGCCATCATCTTTGCTTCGCCGAGCATTGACATCAGCGATCAAGTTTTACGCCGTTTAGGCTACTGACTTCCGAATATTTATTATCTTTGCGACTCAAAACTATTTGCATAAAAAAATTATAAAACTTCGTTATGACTAAAAAATTAATTATTCTATTGCTCGCCGTTGCGCCCATTGCGGCGATTGCTCAAAACAAATTGGCGCACCTTAATTCGCAGGAGATATTCAATGCCATGCCCGAATTGGCTAATATCGAGAAAGAGTTGGCTAAAAAACAAGAAGAAATTTCGAAAAACGGACAAGCTCTGGTAGAAGAATACAACAAGAAAGCCGAAGAGTTTCAGAAAGGTGCGGCTACCGCAAGCGAGACCCAAAAAGCAGACCAACAAAAACAGCTGGAACAGATAAACGAAAGATATCAACTGTTTCTCCAAAACAGCCAGAAAGAGTCTCAGGAGCTTCAACAGAAATTGCTCGCTCCCGTTTACCAAAAAATAAACGACGCCATCAAAGCCATCGGAGAAGAGAAAGGTTATACCTACGTTTTTGATGTTGCGGCCGGAAACATCGTGTACAGCGGCCCTGCCGCAGAAAACGCTACGCCGCTCGTAAAAGCCAAACTCGGCATCAAATAAGCAGATACAAAATACAAATCGGAAACAGAGGCTGTCTCAAAAGTAAGACAGCCTCTGTTTTATTTTGTCATTACCTTATTTAGCTTCTCCTTAAAATAGTATCTTATGTTGACTTTTATAGTTTGTTCAATCATCCCGAAAAAGATGATACTATCCCCGAAAGAAGTCCGGGCAGTTGCAACTATACGCAAATACGCCGTCTCAGGATTATTTATCGGGCAATAAATAGAAAATTTAACAGTATCGGTTTGAACTTTTTCTTTTTGAAAGCGTCTAACCTAAGATTGCAAACGCAAGCAATCTTTTTATTAACATTAAAACAAAACTTATGAATTCAAAAAAACTATTTTCAGGAGCTCTTATGATTGCCTTCTTGGCAATTGTTTCTACTGCAAACGCACAATTACGTCTCGGCCTTAAAGGCGAAGTAGGCATCAACAAGCCTTTGTTTACCAAAGACTTGTATTCGGTGGAAAACATGAATGCTTTCAAGGTGGGTCCTTCCATAGAGTTTATGTTCTCTGAGCAGAACCTGGGTATCGAAACTTCGCTTCTTTACAGCAACGAGAAAATGACGGTGAAAAACGTTGAATCAAATGGAATAACGAACGTTCTTGATAAGGTATCTTCTCATTATCTCGATATTCCTGTGAATTTGAAATACAAAATAGCCATTATTTCTCCTCTGAAAGTCTATTTGGCCGCCGGCCCCTATGCACAGCTAAAAGTTGCCGGAGATGAGTTCACATACGATGCTTTCAAAAATCAGGTAAAGAACGAAAAATTTCAGGCAGGTGTAAATCTTGGAGCCGGAGCCGAATTGCTGAGCAAAATTCAAGTAGGTTTCAACTACCGCATGAGATTAACCGACGATTACTCTTCTACCCAACCTCAATGGGAAGATATTCTGAACGAAAACAAAGGTTTCTGGTCTCTTTCCGCCGCGCTGTATTTTTAAATGAGCCTCTTTGCCGACGTAACGCTTCCGATACCCCTGTCCGATAGTTTTACCTATGCTGTGCCTGCCGGATTGGAGGCGAAGATAAAGGCAGGGTATCGGGTAGTGGTTCCTTTCGGAAAAAAGAAACATTACACGGCCATCGTACTCAGAGTACACGATAACGCCCCAAAAGGCGTGGAGATAAAAGAAATCCGTTCCTGCATGGATTCGCATCCCGTTGTGAATAAACAACATATCGACTTGTGGGAATGGATTTCTTTTTATTATTTATCACCCCTCGGCGATGTGTACAAAGCCGCTCTACCCTCGATTCTGAAACCGCAGGATCTCGAAGAAAAATACAAACCAAAAACCGAAACCTTCGTTCGTCTGAACAAAGAGGTACACGACATAGCCCCCCTCCTCGGACGCGCCAAAAAACAGGCCGAACTGTATCGGTTCTTACATCGGCACTTCGTTGAAAAAGGAATTGACAAACTCCCCAGAAAGGAAATCACAGCAAACCGGGAGTTCAGCCATGCCGTCATACAAGGATTGATTGAAAAAGGAATCCTTGTGGAATTTACCGAAGATATAAGCCGTATCGACAAAGAAATTGTGCCGGTGCGCGAACCCTTTCCGCTGAACCGTCACCAACAGAAAGCCCTTGATGAAATCAACCGCTGTTTCGACGAAAAAAACGTCTGCCTGCTCCACGGCATTACTTCAAGCGGAAAAACCGAAATCTACATCCACCTCATCCGGGAACAGTTGCGAAAAAAAAAACAAACGCTCTGCCTGGTTCCCGAAATAGCCCTTACCACCCAACTGACATTCAGATTAAAAGCGGTTTTCGGAGAGAAAGTGGGTATTTATCACTCAAAAATAAGTGACAACGAACGGGCTGAAATCTGGCAAAAGATGCTTTCCGATTCGCCCTACGGAGTGATTATCGGTGTACGCTCCTCCCTGTTTCTGCCTTTTCGGAATTTGAGTTTAGTAATTGTCGATGAAGAGCACGAAGCAAGCTACAAACAACAAGACCCGGCGCCCCGCTATCATGCGAGGGATACGGCTATCGTGCTGGCGAACATCTTCGGGGCAAAAACCTTGCTGGGTTCAGCTACACCCTCCCTCGAAACATATTACAACACTCAAACGGGAAAATATGGGCTGGTAACACTCAACAAACGCTTCGAAGAAATCGAATTGCCGCAGATTATCCTCGAAAACACGTTTGAGCTTCGCCGGAAAAAAAAAATGAAATCGGCGCTCGCTCCCGCTTTGATTGAAAAGATGAATGAAGCGCTCGCACAAGGCCAACAGGTTATTTTGTTTCGAAACCGGCGCGGTTTTGCACCCGTATTGGAGTGCAAACTTTGCGGATGGACACCCAAATGCACCCGTTGTGACGTATCGCTTGCCTACCACAAATACCGGAATGAACTCAAATGCCACTACTGCGACAAAAGCTGCAAAGCACCGAAAGAGTGCCCCGTTTGCCATGAGAAAAGCATCGAACCGATGGGGCTCGGAACCGAAAAACTGGAAGAGGAAGTCGCTCAACTATTCCCTCATTATCCCGTCGCACGGATGGATACCGATACAACACGGGGCAAACGCTCTTACGAAGCAATTATCAGAGACTTCGAAACCGGAAAAATAAAGATTCTGGTGGGCACACAGATGCTATCCAAGGGATTGGACTTTGAGAATGTAAGTGTCGTGGGAATTATTTCGGCCGATTCGTTGCTCAACTATCCCGATTTTCGCTCCCACGAAAGAGGGTTTCAACTGATGATGCAGGCAGCAGGCCGTGCCGGCAGGAAAAACAGACGGGGAACGGTTTTTATCCAAACCGCTTCGCCCCAGATACCCATTTACCGACAAATTGTTGCCTCCGATTATCTCGATTTTTACAACACACAATTGGCGGAGCGAAAACTCTTCCGCTATCCGCCTTTTACCCGACTGATTTCCATCGTTTTCAAACATAAAAACGAGCAGATAACGGAATCGGGGGCGTACGCTTTTGCCCGGATGCTGAAAAAATCGCTCGGCGATATGGTCTTAGGGCCAAATAAACCCATTGTAAGCCGCATTCGGATGCTTTATATCCGCGAAATACTCCTCAAACTCGATAACAACCTCTCCCCTACAAAAATCAGAGAACTTATCAAAACAACGGAAGCCCGCTTCCGAGAAAACAGCGACTACAAATACATGATAATCTACTTTGACGTAGATAAGATAATGTAAAGACGATGAACTCTGGAGTCGGTCGTCCTGCCCGGTTTATATCTTTACCTGAGGTTTATACATATCTTGGGGTGTTAGGCCGCACTCGTTTTTCATCCGAACGGAGTATTCCAATCGACCCATTTCGGGGCTTATGTTGTTGGAACCGAAAGTAAATTTAATCCCGGCCTGTTTTGCTTTCAAAATGATAGCTTTACTCGGAATATCGTACAGCTCGTTTATTTCCAATGCCTTCCCGTTTTTTGCCAATGCGTCGATAACTTTGTTCATCCGCTCTTCCGTCCAGAATGCATCGTATCTGTCGTTCATCTGTTCGGGCAGAAAGAACGGATTGACATAAACATCGGCCGGCTCCTGCAAGACGGCGCATATCTTATCCGCAATCATATCCATATAACGCTGCTCGTTGTCGATGAGTACCTCATCGTTTATCCAGAGGCGGGTGCGCCTTCCTTTCATATCGGTAAAGGTGAGCGCATCGGTAAAAACAAAATCGAATTCGTTTCTGGCTTTTTCCGAAAAGGTGGTAACCCATTCTCTTCCTTCACCCTGCATAGCCAGTATGAAGGGCTGCATCCTCATCGTGTCGAGGAACGCATAAATTCCGGCATCATCGGTAATGGGGAAGCCGATTCCGCAATTAGGCGCTATCGCATAGTTGATGCCCGTTCGGCGGGAGAGCTTCGCGGCATCTTCTTTTGTAAATCCCCCCTTCAGATGAACATGATAATCGAGAACGGGAAAATCTTCCTGATGAAGCCGTATAATATCGTCGTTCTGTTCGTCGCCGGCCATTGCAAGCTGTGCCGAAATATCTATACCCTTGGGAGCGAGTGTTTCGACAGCGATTTTTCTAAATTCGATGGAACCTGTGCCGACACTGACAAGAGAAAAAACACCTTCCGAAATCAATGCTTGGTCATTGGGTTGCAATCTGAACGGTTTGGAGGGTTCGATGTATTCGACAACAAGATTTTCGTTAATTCTCACGGAGATGGCCTGTCCTTCTACACGGATATTCATCTTAAAGCATTCACCCTCTTTGACGAAACCTTTAGTCAGGTTGCGGACGGAAAGCAAACTCCCGGTCATTCTCCACCAAACAGCATCTTCACTGTCGTTGTTGACGGCGATGCGGTACCCTTTATTATTCTCTCTGTCGGTATGAATACCGATGTATCCTTTTCCGCCGGAAGAGGTGCGCAACTCCATGCTCAATTCAAAATTCTTGTAATTGCCTCGCTGGAGAACAGCTTTGGCCGATTTACCGGTTAAAACGAGGATACCCTCTTTTAGGGATACATCTCCCGAAGTGTTCCAGGCACTGTTTTCCGCCTCTTTGAGCAGATCTTTGTTTTGTGGAGCATTGCAGGCATAACCTGCCAACAATCCCATAATAATAAGCAAAATGGCAGCAATCTTTTTCATACGTGAATATTTTTTTTAAAGATGATCTTTGTACAGTTGTACAAAAATATAAAGTATGTCTATAATCACCAAATTGTTCGGTAATTGAATGCGCACAATTGCATTTTTTTCATTGCTGTCGGATAAAAATTTAGGATTAGAAAAAAACAGGGCTGAGTTCAATGCCCAGTAATCATCTTATCGGACAGCAATGTTTTTATATAAGACAAACCCGAAGAGACGGCAGTTCCGGCGGAATAAATTTCAGACCTCGACGACTGAAATCATAACGCCTGCGACTGAAATCATAACGACAACGTCTGAAATTCAGACCTCATCGTCTGAAATTATAACGACATCGTCTGAAATTATAACGACATCGCCTGAAATTCAGACGGCAACGTCTGAAATTCAGACCCCATCGTCTGAAAAACAGATCTCAACGTCTGAAAAACAGACCTCATCGTCTGAAAAGCAGACGGCAACGAGCTTGTTCTCCTTTTTGGCGATGAAGAAATGAAAAATGAAGAATGAAGAATGAAAATCGGCATTCTTGCCGCCGGCGGTGGCGAAGCGGAGCAGACAGCCCGGATATTCCTCTTTTTGCGCAGCAAAAACCGAAAGGCCTCGAGCGCGGAGCCGGGGTACCCGCTGTGCGCAGCACGCGTCGAGAACGAAAAGCTGTTTGAGCGAAAGCGAGTTATTTTTCGTTTAGCGGGCAAGCACATAGCGGGTCGGCTCTGCGCGGAAGCCTTGAC
>JBGYGP010000262.1:0-3491 GCA_041820645.1 Proteiniphilum sp.
TGCAGGTTGTCAATAAAGCGGAATCCCCAGGGCAAATCGGTAGGGCCGCCGTAGATTTCGTGATTCATGAGGTTGCCGAGCCGAATCATTGAAGCAGTAAAACCGGTAGGAACCATCACACGGTCGAATGTCCAAAGCGGACTTTTATGCGTAACACGCTTGGAGTAAATCCAAACGGCAATGATAATACCGATAACACCACCATGGCTGGCAAGGCCTCCTTCCCAAATCTTTAGAATTTCTATCGGGTTTGCAAGATAATATCCGGGTTCGTAAAAGAGGCAATGACCAAGACGTGCGCCCAAGATGATTCCCGTAAGCATGTAAATAAAAAGCGCATCGAACCATTTTTCGGGCAATTTTTCGTGTACAAAAATTCGTTGCACGATGTAAACTGCAACAATAAGCCCAATTACCCATAAAAGTCCGTACCAACGGATTTCGCGCCCGAAAACTTCGAACAACACAGGATCAACATTCCAAGTTACTGATAAAAGCATGATTTGGGGTTTTAATTACGTGGTGCAAAGATAAAGAAAAAAGTTATGATTTTTGTTATGAGTTATAAATGATATTAAGGTTAAGCAAACTTAAACTTGGCGCACCAGCCCGCCTAATGCAAAATCGGATGTCGTACATAGCACATTTGTTTATTTTTCATTCAACCAATTTTCAGATGTATCGTTTCCTGCCAATCTCTTTTGCCCCGTTGGAACTGTAATAATTATTCTTCTGAAATATTGACTTCATTGGTTCTGTCAAAACATTTACATCTCTGCACCATTCCTTTAAGCGTTTCGCTTCTTCTTTATTTCCTACTTTTTCGTTACACTCCCGAAGGTAATTCAAAATATGGGTATCTGCTGGCGTTAAGTCTTCAACCCTGTCAAAATAAGGAATTGCTTCTTTGTAATTTTGCTCTAAATAATATGTCCAACCATATTGAGTATTCCATTGTACATCATCTTTACCAACATCTTGCCATTTATCTAACAACAAACGGGCTTCATTCATTTGTTTTAAAAAGATTAAAGCCGATACTGCACATCGTGTTTGTTCGCCTGTTTTGTCTTTGTCAGGAATTTTTTGATACAGTTTGATCATCTTTTCATAATTATCAAATTCATAGCAACTTTGCCTCAACAACTCATGTATTTTCTTTGTTATGCTATTATATTCTTCCTCTTTGTAATTATGAAAGTACCTTTGATTATTTTCTATATTCACTCTCTTTTCTAAAAAATCATATTTTATTGTTATTTTGAGTTATAAATGATGTTGGTAGCAGAGTGTTTCTGATGTGGAATGAAACTGCCAGATTTTAAAAAAAACGTAAAGTTTGCCGAATGGTTTTCTTATTTGGCAGAATAGTCACAAGGTTGCTCTTTATCGCGACAGAAACGGTTTCGCTACTGCAAATGTGCGGCAGTTTTTCCCCGGTAAAAACCCGAAAGAAACCTTTCCCGCACAGACAATCCGCCACGATTGAAGCTGGATTGGGGGTATTTTACCGCAAGTTTCAATCACTTTTTCCCAACATTTCGCATATAAGGAGCAACATCAAATTCTGAACATCAGAGCATTTAAACCAACTTCCTAATCCACTCTTCTTTCTTGCCGGGCAACAGGTCTATTACCGGAATTTCAATCATGGTATAGGCGCCGGGATTTTGCACAAAAGAGGCTCTGGCACACCCTACCATTATCTGGGCCGTAAGCGCGGGGTTGTTGATACGCATATCGAACTTGAAAATCTGGTTTTGCGTGCATCCCGAAACGCCTTTACGCTCCATCAAAACCCCGTGCCCCATATCCTTGAGGGCATCTACGCTTTCTACCCGAAATACGTGCGTTTCGTCGTGAACGAAGTAATCATCCGATTTGATGTTTTTCACAACCGTCTCGAAGTCAAAACCGTCTATCAGTTCTACATAAACCATGCGACGATGTACTCCCGTACCGGTAGGAATGGTCATCGAAAGGGCGTTTTTGACACCTTCAACGGCTTTCACGGCAACGGTATGCCCCATGCTCATTCCGGGCCCGAAGTTGGTATAGGTAATTCCTCTGGGCGCCATGGCCTCCATCAGTGCACGGATTACCGAATCGCTGCCCGGATCCCATCCGGCGGAAATAATCGAAACGGCGTTGTGTTGCTTCGCTACCGTATCGAGCGAATGGCGCAGATTCAAGATTCCACCGTGGATATCGAAACTGTCCACCGTATTAATCCCTTGTTCAAGGCAAGTTTTCGCGAAATCTTCCACTTTTCGGGTAGGCGTACAAAGAAGCGCCACATCCACATCTCCAAGTTCCGATATGGAGCTTGCAACCCTGTAACCTTTCAGTTCTTCGGGAACATTGCTTGCATCCCGGCGTACAATTCCGGCTACATCAAAATCGGGGGCTGCCTGCAAGGCATCCAATACATATCGTCCGATATTACCATATCCTACGACAACGGCTTTATGCTGTTTCATCTGTTTTTGAGTTTGAATTATTTGTTTGAATTATCTATTACGATGCACAAAATTAAAAAAAAATCATTGCTGTCCGATAAAAAATCGACATTAACTTATAGCTCATCAATAAACAAGCAAATAGATGCTTTTATAGAGAAGCGGGCTTATCTTTTGCGTTTGTCTATCTGTATTGGAAAAGATGTGGAGCTGCCTGCCCCAACCCCCGGCATCTTTTTCTTCTCTTGACACAAGAAAAGGATGCAAAAAAAACTCAAGGCTACCGTTCCGAGACGACCCGCTATGCACTCGATGCCTTTGATTTTTTGCTACGCAAAAATAGGCTAACACCTAAAACCTCCTTTATGCGAATAGTTGATTGCTTGATGATTTATCGGACAACAATAAAAAAATGACGATTATTATCCGTCAAAGAGGTTTCTTATTTTTTCCGTAAACCTCAAAACCTGTCAGAATGGTCTTCGATAGAAGGAGTTTCATCTTCAAGCGCATCCTCCTCTTCTTCCCATTCGGGCTCGGTTTTTTGAGGCAGGTTTTTCCTGAAAAGCAAAGAAACCAGCAATCCTGAAATAGCTCCCGACAGATGCCCTTCCCACGAAAGCGAAGCGTCGATGTATTCCGAAACAGGGAAAATAGACCAAAGCATGCTTCCATACAAAAATGTTACAACCATTGAAACGGCAACCAAAGGAATATGTTTTCGGAAAATCCCGCTAAAAAACAAAAAGAAGATAAGGGCAAATACAAGGCCGCTGGCCCCAATGTGATAAGAGCTTCTCCCTATGAGCCATGTAAAAAATCCGCTCAACAGCCAAAGAGCGGCAAAAGACCGGAAGGCGATGGGGCTGTAAAAGTAAAACAACATCCAAACAAGCACCAACAAGGGTATTGTATTGGAAAGAATATGTTGCGACGACGCATGCAGGAAAGGAGATACAAAAATACCGACCAATCCTTTCGGCAGCAAGGGATATATACCTAATAACGAGAAGTTATAGTCATCAAACAGAA
>JBGYGP010000263.1:0-4201 GCA_041820645.1 Proteiniphilum sp.
ATAATTTAACCCATCGATGGCGTAATTTAATCCATTGACGGGGTAATTTAACCCATCGACGGGGTAATTTAACCCATCGACGGGGTAATTCGACCCATCGACGGGCTTTTTTACCCGGTGCGTTGTTTTGTTTATAATCCTTGATCGCCCAATAATCGTCCCGAAGCCTCTATTCCAACTTTTTATATCTTTTAATAATCGATTTGTTGCCCGATAACGCGATTATAACTACATTTGCGCTTAATTTTTTAAACAGACCGATAAAAAATGAAATTTTCTGTCAAAATGCTGCTCCCGTTTATCGTCTTCACTCTTGCGATAAGTACGGCCGTTTCCCAAAACAACATCATCGATGAAATCGTGTGGGTCGTAGGCGACGAAGCGATTCTGAAATCCGAAGTAGAGGAATACCGCAAGGAAATTCTGCTGCAAAACCAACGCATCGAAGGAGACCCCTATTGCTTTATCCCCGAACAGATGGCCATCAACAAACTGTTTCTCGACCAAGCCAAAATCGACAGCATTGAAGTCAACGAAGGAAATGTAAACCGCATGGTGGAATATCAACTCAACGAATACATCTCCTCCGTAGGCTCCGCCCAGCGATTGGAAGAATATTACAACAAAAGCCTCAAAGACATTCGCGAAGACCTCCGCACACTCATCCGCGAACAGCAATTGATACAGGGCGTGCAGCAAAAACATTTCGGACAGGTTAACCTGACGCCCTCCGAAATCAGAAAGTTCTACAACGCCATTCCGCAGGACAGTCTGCCCTTCATCCCCACCACCGTGGAAATTCAGATTATCACCGTAGAGCCCGAAATCCCCCTCGAAGAAATCGACAAGGTGAAAAATCGTCTGAGAGAATATACCGACAAAATCAACAGCGGCGAAAGCTCCTTCTCCACACAAGCACTCATCCACTCCGAAGACCAGACATCGGCAATAAAAGGCGGCGAGCTCGGTTTTATGACACGCTCCCAATTGGTGCCGGAATTTGCAAACGCCGCCTTTGCCCTCAACGACCCCACGAAGATCTCCAACATCGTGGAGTCGGAATACGGTTTTCACATCATCCAACTGATAGAACGGCGCGGCGACATGGGAAATTTCAGACACATCCTGCTGAAACCCAAAGTCCCCCAAATACAACTCGATACGGCAATCATTCGCCTCGACTCCATCCGCAGCGGAATTGCTGACAAAAAAATCTCTTTCGACGAAGCGGCAACCTTCCTCTCGGCCGACAAAGATACCCGAAACAACAAGGGCATCATGGTAAACAATAACCCCCGCTCCAACAACGCAGGTACACCCCGATTCGAACTCAGCGAACTCAACCAGGACATCGCCAAAATAGTGGGGGAGATGAAAGTGGGCGAAATCTCGAACCCCTTCATCATGACAAACGACAAAGGCAAACAAGTGGCCGCAATCGTAAGGGTGTCGGCCCGAAACGAAGGACATCTGGCGAATATCAACAACGATTATCAGACAATCCGAAACAAAGCCGAAGAAGCACGCCGGCAACAACTGAGAGACGAATGGCTCCAGAAAAAAATCGGCAGCATCTACGTGCGCATCGATCCGGCATGGAAAGGATGCAATTTCAAATACAAAGGTTGGATAAAATAAATGTCTCCGAAAAACAAGCGCATACGGCCGTCGGCTTCTCAAAGCATGTTCTTATTGGGCGTGCTTTTTGTCGCTTTTATCTCCCTGAAGGCGCAGCAACCTCCCTCCCCGCAGCAGAGCGAGCGCGCAAAAATTATCGAACTGCGACAAGCCCGATTGCTTGAGAAACGCTCCGGCTCCGACGCGCAAATCCTTATCGACAGCGTTGTGCTCTATCACGAAGGAGCCTACATGTATTGCGACAGCGCCTACTGGTATCAGGGAAACAATACTTTCGAAGCTTTCGGCAACGTGAGAATGGAACAGGGCGATACCATCTTCGTTTACGGAGACTACCTCCACTACGACGGCGCCGCCCAATTGGCCCGTTTGCGCGACAACATCCGAATGGAAGACAGGCAGGTAACACTCTTTACCGACAGTTTGAACTACGACCGTCTCGAAAATATCGGGTACTATTTCGACGGAGGCATGCTCGTCGACGAGAAAAACGAACTGACCTCCTTCTGGGGACAATACGACCCCGAAAGCAAAGACGCCCTGTTCAGCGACAGCGTAAAACTCGTAAACGAAGAATACACCCTCTATTCGGACACATTGAAATACAACACCGAAACCAAAATCGCCGATATACTCGGCCCCTCGAAAATTGTCTCCGACAGCGGCTACATCGAAACCGACAAAGGGTGGTACAATACCCTCACCGATGACGCCCGCCTGCTCAACCGATCCGAAATTTACAACAACGACGGCTCCAAAGTACTCATCGGCGACTCCATGCTCTATAACCGGACTACCGGATGGGGCGAAGTTTTCGGAAACATGTACCTCGAAGACTTCAACAGAAAATCCATTCTGAGAGGAAATTACGGAACATACAACGAGAAAACCGAATACGGAATGGCTACCGATTCCGCTTTCGCAATCGATTATTCGCAAACCGACAGCCTCTTCCTGCACGGCGATACGCTGAAAATGATCACCGACTCCGTCTTCAAAGAGGTAAAAGCCTACTACAACGTCCGGTTTTATCGAAACGACGTACAAGGCGTCTGCGACTCGATGAGCTACATTCAGCGCGACTCCATGCTCTACATGACGGGCAATCCCGTAATTTGGAACAACAACAGCCAGATTCTGGGAAACCGGATAGATATCCACCTCAACGACAGCACCGTTGAAAAAGCGCATATCAAAGAGTACGCGCTGGCCATACAAGACAGGCAGAAAGAGGCACAATACAATCAGGTATCGGGAAGAGAGATGACCGCCTATTTTATCGACAACGAAGTCCGACACGTCTTGGTCGAAGGAAATGCCGAATCTTTATACTACATCACCGAAGAAGACAGTACGGTTATCGGTCTCAACAAAACGGAGAGCGCCTATCTCGCGATGGATATTCTCAACGACGAAATCCAGAAAATCAAACTCTGGGCGTCCACAAACGCGGTAACCACTCCGCTAAACCAGCTCAAACCCGAAGAATCGAAACTGAAAGGATTTATGTGGCTCAACTATTTAAGACCAAAAAA
Source organism: Proteiniphilum sp. (assembly GCA_041820645.1). GTDB lineage: Bacteria > Bacteroidota > Bacteroidia > Bacteroidales > Dysgonomonadaceae > JBGYGP01. The sequence goes on from JBGYGP010000263.1 coordinate 3,174, forward strand.
CAGATTCGACATCTTCAGGCGCAACGAAAAAGAAGAGACCGACGCTCAGGTAGTTCCTCCCCGGCGCTTCTCGCGCGAGGATGCCGGACTGTAAAGAAGCGCTGTATCCCTTTTCATTTTGTGTAACAAAAAAAATAGACGGTTAATAATGGGAATGTTCTTTTTTTATAACAACAGAAAACCTCGTAAATTCAACTACCAGCCAATATTCTACAATCCCGAAAAGGAAGAAAGAAAAAAGATGCTGGAAAAGAAAATTCGCGAGGCAAAAGCCGAAATGGGCATGCTCGACGAATCCGAAACCGCTGAAAAAGAATATCTCGCCGCAACCGAAATGCGAGAAGAGTTTCTTACGCAGGCCACACACCTGCAGAAACGCAAGGCACGTCAGGAGTCGGGTAGAAATCCGTTTTACACCAACAATTTTACATTGCTTCTGCTTTTAGTCGTGCTTGCAGTACTCGCCTATTTCCTGTTTTTCAAATAAATCCGAATAGAAGCTTATGCCCGATATTATTCGCCTCCTTCCCGACTCCATCGCCAACCAAATCGCCGCAGGCGAAGTTATTCAACGGCCGGCATCCGTGGTAAAGGAGTTGGTGGAAAATTCCATCGACGCCGGTGCCGACAAAATCCGCATCATCGTCAAAGATGCCGGGCGTACGCTTGTGCAGGTGATAGACAACGGAAAAGGAATGAGCATGACCGATGCCCGCATGGCGTTTGAACGCCACGCCACATCGAAAATCAGCAACGCCGATGACCTCTTTCGGCTCAAGACATTGGGATTTAGGGGCGAAGCCCTTGCTTCGATAGCGGCAATTGCCCACGTTGATGTGAAAACACAACGCGCCGAAGACGAAATGGGAACGCTCCTGCAAATCGAAGGCTCAAAAGTGATAAATCAGGAAACCGTTGCTGCAGCTCAAGGCACCTCCATTTCGGTGAAAAATATTTTCTTTAATGTTCCCGCCCGACGCAAATTCCTGAAATCCAACGAAACGGAACGAAGAAACATCCTCTCCGAG
>JBGYGP010000264.1:0-3830 GCA_041820645.1 Proteiniphilum sp.
CCCTACCTTGCGGAAAGGTTTTCCAGCTTTGGGGAAGTGTTCCCTCTCTTTGGGGAAAAGTTTTCCCATCTTGCGGAAAGATTCCCCCTCTTTGCGGAAGAGTTTTCCAACTTTGGGGAAAGATTTTTCTACCTTGGGGAAGCGTCCCCCCATTTTCCGGAAGAGATGATACGGATAATCATTTTGATTTTTATTGCACACGCTTGGATATAGGCAGATTTTCATGTAATTTTGTAAAAAAACAAAAACGACAATGAAACCTTTCTTTCTATTTCTTACACAACTTGTGTTGATTAGCACTTTTGCGCAGAACTCGAACGGCGCAGCACAAACCGGACAAACGCCGTTTCCGCTGATAGAGTACAAAGAGCTCCCGAATCCGGCCAAAACGGATATGAACTTGTGGAAAAACCGCCCCGATATTTCGATAGGTTGGGGAAGTACTGATACAAGATATGCCAAGGAAGCGCCTGCCCCAAATACCGGCAAAACAATCACGCTCACAGCTTGGCGCGGAGAAATAGTATCGGCTCAATTTACAGTATCGAACAACGGCCAAGAAAAAGAGTTCTCTTTCTCCGTCGAGGATTTGATAAAAAACAACCGCGACAAAATAACGCTTAATCCCCAAAACAGCGGATTTATCCGCTACGTGATGACGGATGAGTTGAACAAAGACGGAAAAGGAGCTTGCAGCCAGCGCAAACCCGAAGATTTCGACTCCTCCTTGGTGGCCGACCTCATCGACCATCATGCCGTATCCCTATCCCTCAAACCGCAGACAACGCAAGGCGTTTGGATAGGAATTGATGTCCCTCAAAACGCGCAATCCGGCCTGTATAAAGGTACCATTTCCATCAAAGCTGACGGACAAGTCATCACAACGCTCAACATCAACCTCGATGTTAAGGAGAGAACTCTCCCTTCTGCAAAGGATTGGGCCTTTCATCTGGATTTGTGGCAAAATCCGTATGCTGTAGCCCGATATTATGGAGTAACTCCCTGGTCCGACGAGCATCTCAATGCCCTGCGCACCGAGATGCAACGATATGCCAATGCCGGCGGAAAAGTGATTACCGCTTCCATAATCCACAAACCGTGGGATGGACAAACCCAGGACTATTTTGAAACCATGGTTACGTGGATGAAAAAAGCCGACGGAACGTGGGCTTTCGACTACACCATCTTCGACAAATGGGTGGAACTGATGTTGAGCCTCGGCGTCGATAAACAGATAAGCTGCTATTCCATGATCCCCTGGAAATTGTCCTTTCAGTATTACGATCAGGCAAGCAACACGCTGAAGTTCGTCAATACCAAACCGGGCGAAGCCGAATACGAAGAGATATGGAGCGCGATGTTGAAATCTTTTGCAAAGCATCTTCGCGAAAAAGGATGGATGGATATTACCTGCATCTCGATGGACGAACGCCCGATGGAGACCATGCTGCAAACCATCGCAATAATCCGGAAAGCAGACCCCGATTTTAAAATTTCACTTGCAGGAGCGCTGCACGAAGAGTTGATAAACGAATTGAACGACTATTGTGTCGCCCTGCGAATGAAATATACCGATGAAATGCTGGCTGCCCGCAAAGCCAAAGGATGGACAACCACCTATTACACATGCTGTGCAGAACCTTACCCCAATACATTTACCTTTTCGCCGCCAGCCGAAGGCGAATGGCTCGCATGGTATGCAGCCAAAACCGGTTTGGATGGATATTTGCGTTGGGCACTCAACAGTTGGGTTTCGGAACCACTCCTCGACAGCCGCTTTCGGAGTTGGGCAGCTGGCGACACCTACCTGATATATCCGGGAAACAGGTCATCTATGCGGTTCGAGAGATTACGGGAAGGAATTCAGGCTTACGAAAAGATACGCCTCCTCCGCGCGGAATTTACCCGAAAGAACAATCGAAACGGACTTCGGAAAATAGAAGAAGCCCTCTCTCTTTTCGATGACACGACGTTGAACAAAATCTCTGCGGCAAGTGCGGTGTCCCAAGCAAAAAAAATAATAAACGGATTATAATATAACAAAAAAGAAGCGCGTCTCCCAAAAACATGTTTTTGGGAACGCGTTCCTTTTTAACAATCCCGAACCGATTAATACAGTCCTTCCACCGAGAGATACCTCTCGCCGGTATCGTAGTTGAATGTCAGAATCTTTTTAGGTTCGCTCAGTTCCTCTATTTTTTGAGCTACGGCAGCCAACGAGGCTCCAGTGGAGATTCCGCCCAGAATACCTTCTTCCCGAGCCAACCTGCGGGCATAATCAAAAGCCTCCTCTTTGGTAACTTTTATCACGCTATCCAACACTTCGATATCGAGAATATCGGGGATAAATCCTGCACCGATTCCCTGTATCGCGTGCGGGCCGGGGACCCCTCCCGAAATAACGGGCGAATCTTGCGGCTCTACCCCCACGACTTGGATAGAAGGAAATCTTTCTTTCAACACTTTGCCAACGGCGGTAATATGTCCTCCCGTTCCTATGCCTGAAATCAGATAGTCGAGTCCATCGGAAAAATCGCTTAAAATCTCTTGTGCCGTAGTTTCGGCATGAATCCGTGGATTCGCCTTGTTCCGAAACTGTTGCGGTATCCACACGTCGGGAATACTTTTTGCCAACTCTTCGGCCCTTTCGATAGCGCCTTTCATCCCTTTCTCACGCGGAGTCAGTACCAACTCGGCGCCATAGAGGGCAACCAGCCTGCGGCGCTCCAACGACATCGACTCGGGCATTACGATAATCGCTTTATACCCTTTTACAGCCGCAACCATCGAAAGCCCGACGCCGGTATTTCCCGAAGAGGGTTCCACAATGGTTCCGCCCGGCTTTAAAAAACCCGACTTTTCGGCCTCTTCAATCATCGCCAACGCAATGCGGTCTTTGATGCTTCCGCCCGGGTTCTTTTTCTCAAGTTTTATCCAAACATCTTGGGTCGGAAACAGTTTGCTTAATCTCACATGAGGCGTATTCCCTATCGCCTCCAAAACATTGTTGTACTTCATAATCACTGATTTTATAAATGTTATAAACCTTTTTCATATCACAAAATTGTTGGGTTGTACAAAATCCTTTACGGTGCGTATCCGCACATCCATCGAATTGTAAACCAACGAATACGGAATCACGCTCTCCGTAAGCCAAGCCCCTCCGCCGATAACCGAATCGTGTCCTATCAGGGTTTTTCCTCCCAGAATGGTGGCATTGGCATAGATTACCACGTTATCCTCTACCGTGGGATGACGCTTCACTTCCGATAATTTTTTCTCCACATACAAAGCACCCAGGGTTACCCCTTGGTAGATTTTCACATTATCGCCGATTTCGGCAGTTTCGCCGATTACAATGCCGGTGCCATGATCCATGAAGAAGTTTTTCCCTATTTTTGCGCCGGGATGAACATCGATACCCACTTTGGAATGGGCGTATTCCGAAAAAAGGCGCGGGATAATGGGGACATTCAGAAGATATAGCAGGTGGGCGATGCGGTAAATGCTAAGGGCGAAAAATCCCGGATAGGCGATAACAACCTCTTCGATGGACTTGGCTGCGGGATCATGCTTCAAATAAGCCCGCGCGTCTTTACCCAACCTCTCGGTTATTTCCGGAAACGCACGAAGAAAATTCTCTACCGCCTTGTCTGCGAAAGCGGGGGTTGTAAGTTTCGAAATGTTCTCGTGAAGAATTTCGGCATTTGCGGCCAACCGTTCGCGCGCATGCCTTTCCTCGAAAGAATTGCAACACACGGGAAACATCAGGTCAAAAAGAGAGACGATAACCTCTTCCAACTCGCATTTATTGATAGGTATCCGCATCG
>JBGYGP010000265.1:0-6013 GCA_041820645.1 Proteiniphilum sp.
CGTGCAATGCAAACTTTTCTCTCTGTCACTGTCATAATTTACTCTTTTGTTTAAAATATCTTCCGATAATCGGCAACTCCCGCAAAGGTAAATCTTTTTTTAAAACGATAAGCATATAAACGCCAATTAAAACACTATTTACAAGCAGTCTCAACCATATATTATCGATATTTCCGTAGGAAAACACAATCCCGGCGAACAAAATCAGGCATAGGGCAAAATAAAATCCGGCCGATTTCAAATCGTAGTTTATCGGATAATATTTTTGTCCCAAAAAGTAGGAGACCAGCATCATAATCAAATTGGCAAAAAAAGCCGACCAGGCGCAAGCCATATAACCGAAGTGCGGAACAAACAGCACATTCCCCGAAACCGTAACAACAAACCCTATCAGCGACAGATAGGCTCCCCAACGCGTTTTATCGGTTAATTTATACCAAAGCGACAAGTTGAAATAAACGCCGAAAAACAGTTCGGCCACCAACACAACAGGCACTATTCTGAGCCCTTCATGATAATTCCCCTTCAACAAGTGTTTGATAACATCAAGATAACCCATTATCGCCAAAAAAATAAACAGCCCGAAGATAATAAAATACTTGGTTGCCTGCGCGTAGGTGGTTTTACTATCGCTCGATTCCCTGTTTCGTGCAAAGATAAACGGTTCGAAAGCATACCGGAACGCTTGGGTAAACATTACCATAATGACTGCAATCTTGAATGACGCATGATAAATACCTAACTGCCCCATCTTATCGACCTCAGTAGAGAGATACGGATAAAGTATTTTGTCCAGATTTTGATTCATAATTCCGACAACACCCAAAACGAGCAATGGCAGCGAGTAAACCAGCATTTTTTTTAAAAGGGCTGCATCGAAAGAATACTTTACCCGAAACTGAGGAGAGAGCAGCAACAACCGGATGATAGAGGCAAAAAGATTGGATATCAGGATGTAATCGACACTTTTGTTGATGTCGAACCACGAAAATGCATCGGGAAATTGGATGGCGAGCCACGGACAGGCCAAGAAAAAAAACAGGTTGAAAGCAATGGTTATTACTACATTCAGAATCTGAATCGTGGCAAACCGGATGGGGCGTTTTTGGTACCGGAGATAGGCAAAAGGAATCGCACTTAGAGTATCTAAACCCAGAATGATTATCAACAGAAGAACATAGCGGGAGCTAATATCTTCGCTCCCGAAAACGGTTGTGATGGGCTCAAGAAAAAAAATCGCCAAAACCACAAACAGCAAGGTGGTGAAAGCGATGCTTATAAGAGTGGTCGTATAAACTTTGAGCGGATTTTCATCGGTCTTATTGGCAAACCGGAACAAACCGGTTTCCATGCCGTAGGTCAGAATTACAACCGTAAGGGCAGTCCAGCTGTACAGGTTACCGATGATGCCCATTTGAGACGTGCTTGCCAGAGTATAAGTCCAAAAGGGTGTAAGCAGCCAGTTCAGAAATTTTCCCAAAATGCTGCTCACTCCGTAAATGGCAGTTTCCTTCGCAAGCGTTTTCATTCCTCCGTACATGTCGTATCCTCTTTTTTTGAAAGTTCCGACAAAAGTACAAATAAAAGGCCGATTTTTGGATTGATTTATACATCTTTTAAAGACTCCGAAGATGGAACTTTCAAAAAAAACCGCTTACTTTGCAACTCGAATAAATTAGAAGTTAGAAATCAGAAGAAAGAGGATAACACCGGGTGAGCCGAGATTGGATGCAACAACTCGAATACCGGTGTGCGAAATTCGAAATTATGGCACAAGAAGACGTTTTTAAGAAAATCGTATCGCACTGCAAGGAGTATGGATTTGTATTCCCTTCCAGCGAAATATACGATGGATTGGGCGCCGTATATGATTACGGACAAATGGGAGTGGAGCTCAAAAACAACATCAAAAAATATTGGTGGGACAGCATGACGCTGCTCCACGAAAACGTAGTAGGAATCGATTCCGCCATTTTCATGCACCCTACCATCTGGAAAGCTTCGGGACACGTGGACGCTTTCAACGACCCGCTTATCGACAACAAAGACAGCAAAAAACGCTATCGCGCCGACGTACTCATCGAAGAGCATCTGGCAAAATTCGATGATAAAATCAACAAAGAAGTAGAAAAGGCAGCCAAACGTTTTGGAGAATCGTTTGACGAGAAGATGTTTCGCGAAACCAATCCCCGCATACTCGAAAACCTGCGGAAGAAAAACGAAATACACGCCCGCTTTGCCGCCGCGCTCAACGACAACAACCTCGACGAACTTCGCAACATCATCGTGGATTGCGAAATCGTATGCCCCATCAGCGGTACGCGCAACTGGACGGAGGTGCGCCAGTTTAACCTGATGTTTGCCACCGAAATGGGAAGTACCGCCGACGGCGCGCTCAAGGTCTATCTACGCCCCGAAACGGCGCAAGGTATCTTTGTAAACTTCCTCAACGTGCAAAAAACCGGACGCATGAAAATACCGTTCGGCATTGCGCAAATAGGGAAAGCGTTCCGCAACGAAATCGTGGCACGTCAATTCATCTTTCGTATGCGCGAGTTCGAACAGATGGAGATGCAGTTTTTTGTAACTCCGGGCGAAGAGCTCGAATGGTTTGAAAAATGGAAGCAATTCCGCATGAAGTGGCATCAAACATTGGGTTTCGGAGCCGAAAAATACCGTTTTCACGACCACGACAAGCTGGCACACTACGCCAACGCCGCTACCGATATCGAGTTTGAGATGCCGTTCGGCTTCAAAGAGGTGGAGGGAATACACTCCCGCACCGATTTCGACCTGAGCCAGCACGAAAAATATTCCGGCAAAAAACTGCAATACTTCGACCCCGAATACAACAAGTCGTATGTCCCTTATGTGATTGAAACCTCCATCGGCGTGGACAGGATGTTTTTGTCCGTTTTGGCGGCATCCTACCGGGAAGAAACACTCGAAGGCGGCGACTCCCGCGTCGTGCTCAAGCTGCCGCCTGCTCTGGCTCCCGTAAAACTGGCCGTGCTGCCGCTGGTGAAAAAGGACGGCCTGCCCGAAAAAGCCCGCGAAATCATGGATGCGCTGAAATTCAGTTTTGCGTGCCAATACGACGAGAAAGACAGCATTGGCAAACGCTATCGCCGTCAGGATGCCATCGGTACGCCGTTTTGCATCACCATCGACCATCAAACGCTCGAAGACAACACGGTAACCGTTCGCCATCGCGATACCATGCTGCAAGAACGTTTCGCGATAAGCAATTTGGAAAAAGAAATCTCCGAAAAAACAGAAATTAAATATTTACTCAAAAAAATAGCAGAATGAAAAAACTCAATTTTTTGTGGATAGCCTTTTTGCTCTTCTCGGCGTTGTCGTGCGAAAAGACGGAAACTTTCGACTCCTTGTGGAAAGAGGGAAACGAAGCTGCTTTTGCCGAAATAACCGCCAATTCGAACTACACCAAACTCGAATCCGCCTCAAACAACGGGTTTATCATGTACAAAGAAGTACAAGACGGCAAATCGGGCATAAAACCGAAATTCACCGATCAGGTAAAAGTATTATATACCGGTTGGTATAAGAATGACTGGACAAAATCCGATACTTACACCGACGAAAACGGAAACAAGATTACAAACAAAATTATTTTTGACTCAACGGCCAACAGGAATAATATTCCCAGTAGCATGTTTCCTTACAATATGATTGACGGTTTTGCGACCGCTTTGCAGCACATGGAAGTGGGAGATAAGTGGGAAGTTTGGATTCCGTGGAAGTTGGGATACGGTACCAGCACGCAAAATTCGATAAGAGGTTATACGACCTTGGTGTTCGAGATAGAAATCGTGTCGATATTGTAACTCTTATAACGATAACAAAAACGTTTCGATGGCGCTCTTCACTTGTGAACGGGTGCCATTGAACTTATTAACCATTACTGTAAAAGCATATTCCTTGTTTCCCGATACAAGGTATCCGGCGTAAGTCAGTACGCCGCCGATGCTTCCGCTTTTGAGAACAATTTTTCCGTCGTATTTCGTGCCTTTCAGGAAACTCCGCACCGTTCCCTCTTTGCCGGCTTTGGGCAACGAGTCGAAAAACGCTTTCGACACGGAACTTTTGATGTGCATGTAAGCCAGTATTTCGGTAAGAAATTGCGGAGAGAATGCGTTTTGCGGCGCTAACCCCGAACCGTCGTACAGGGTAAGCGAGGAAACCGGAACCCTTTTTTCTTTCCAAAACCGATTGATAAAGTCAATCCCTTCCTGCAACGCATCGCTGTATATGTCGGCGTTTTGGTTGCGACCGAGAGTTCGTATCAGATGCTCCGCATAATGGTTGTTGCTGGTAACATTCACCTCCCGAACGATTTCCGACAACGGAGGCGATATTTCGGTATGCACAATCTTGCCGATTGGACGACTGTTCTCTTTCGAGGCGAAATAGTCGCTTCGCGCCGTTTCTACTTTTTTTATCTTGAATCCCGCATGCGAAAGATAGTCGCGTAGGGTTTCCCCGAGAAACATCCCCGGATCGGGGATATCGCCTTTGATGCTGAATTCCGTACGGCCTGCGGGAATGTTGCCTCTGACGCTTCTTTCGTAAGAAAACGGAGCACCGTAGATGTATCCGTTGTCTCTGCCCGACGTGTTGAGTGTAAGCCGGTTCTGGAATTGCAGGTTGGGAATTGACGGTTCCGTGCGCAGGAGTTTGGGCGGAGCGTTTTTGTCGGTGGTGTTGAAAAACAACTTGTAGGTATTGTCGAAAATACTGATTCCGTAACTGCCTGCGGCGTAGTAGTTGCCGATGTCGATCCATGTCCATTCGGGCGAAATGCCGTCGTATCCGAACAGATTGTCCACCACGTAAATTTCGTACTCTTCTTTGGGTGACAACTCTTTTTTGAGTGCTTCCGTAGCTCGGATAAAAAAGGAGTTCCGGTTCTTTTCGAAAACCCAGCTACCCAATGTGGGGTCTCCCGAACCCAAAACCAGAATCCGGTTGGGATTTTCGGCATCCGTCGCCACACGGGTAGCAAAGCGGTAATCGGCGCCGAGCGTTTCAAGCGCGGTAGCGGTTGTAATAAGTTTGGTTATCGACGCCGGCGTGAGCGATTTTTTCGCGTTGTACGACACGATGTTGCGTCCGGTTTTTAAATCCGTAACCTGCACGCCTACCGAGGCGCTTTCGAGTGCCTCATTGTCTAAAAAGCGCTGCAATGCCGTCTGCGAATAACCCGATAAGCAGAAGAGGATAAGCGCAAGAAAAGTATAAATGGTTTTCATCCGTTTTTTTGTTTGCAAGAAAGAGAATCTCTTTCGAAAAGGCGAAAATATCTCCGAAAAAAGAGAGCGTGAAGTCTCTTCCATGTGAAACGACACCCTCTCCAATGTTTTATCTCTTGCCGAAAGTTGTTTTTATTTGGCTTCCCAGATGTTTGACGAGCTCATCAGAAAATCGGTAAACGATTTTTTCGGCGATTTTGCCTTCACCTGCTCCATCTGTTCTTCGTAAGCGGTTTCGTATGTGGGAGCATCTACCGAACGGATAACGCCCAGCGCCACCGGAAGGTCGTTTTCTTGTCCCATCAGGCTGAGTTTGATGTGCAGCGTGTTGTCTTGTGCGGTTGCGTCGTGAACGAGCACATCCTCTATCGTGTAGCCCTCTTGTCCGATAGTTACCGCTTTGAGTTGCCAACCGTCGAGCACGATGCCTTTTTCGTTCTCTTTCCCGAAAAGCATTTTCTCTCCCTGCTTCAGCGTATGGGTAGGAACCGGCGACGGCGACTCGCTGGCCATCGGAGGGAATCATTTTATTCATGCCATCCGCCGGAATATCGACATCAACATACTCTTGTTCAACAACAAGATTTACGGACTTACCAAAGGACAATATTCACCGACATCCAACCGTGGGTTCGTCTCAAAATCGTCGCCTTTCGGCACAGTAGAAGACCCCTTTCGCCCATCGGAACTTTGCTTCGGAGCGAGGGGCACATTCTTTGCCAGAGCCATTGACGTGGATA
>JBGYGP010000266.1:0-2775 GCA_041820645.1 Proteiniphilum sp.
GTGGTAAAAGCATCCGTATTTTCGTCATAAAGAATAATCGGAATCGTTTTGTTGCTTTCCAAAACTTTGAGGATAAGCGCCATGTCGGCATTCTCGTCTGCCGTAGCCAATTGTTCGATAGCCGAAGCCCAGATTTCGATTTTCGTTCTTTCCTCTACGGCCAGGTTTCGAGCCAACTTATTGGAATAAAGCAAAGAGACAACAGAAATTACTGCTGCAAGAAACACGAATCCCACAAAAAAAAGTTGGCGTTTATCGGGAAAAAAAGGCATTTACCAATCTATTTAAAACTGTTTCCGAATGCAAAGAAACAAAAAAGGCGTTATTTATCCGCCGGTTACCCGCAAAAAAAAAACGAATCTTTTCGTGCGGCCGTAAACCTTTGGGCAAGTTGGGTGTTTTTCAAGAAGAGGAGATTGAAATCTCCTTCTTTTCAACATTGTTGAGCGAATGAAGACGTCGAAACTCTATTTAATCCCCGTAACGCTTGGAGATACTCCCGTGCGACAGGTCTTACCCGATTACAATACGCAAATCATCAGGGAGATAAACCATTTTATCGTTGAAAATGTGCGTTCGGCAAGACGTTTCCTCAAGCAATGCGACAACGCCATCGATATTGACTCCCTCACATTTTTCGAACTCAACGAACACACCGACCGGCAGCACATTTCCGGATACTTAGCTCCGATCGGCGAAAATAAAAGCGTGGGTATTATATCTGAAGCCGGCTGTCCTGCCATAGCCGATCCGGGAGCCGATGTGGTAAGCATTGCACAGAGCCAGGGGATAGAGGTTGTTCCTTTGGTGGGGCCCTCTTCCTTGTTGATGGCCGTAATGGCATCCGGTTTCAACGGACAAAGTTTCGCCTTCAACGGCTATCTGCCAATCGATGCATCGGAGCGGGCAAAAACTCTCAAAAAGTTGGAAAACAGGGCCTACACCGAAAATCAGACACAACTCTTTATCGAAACGCCCTATCGAAACCACAAAATGGCAGAAGAGATTCTGCACAACTGCAAACTGCAAACACGGTTGTGTATTGCGATGAATATTACCGAAAGAAATCAGTATATCGTTACCAAAAGTGTAAAAGATTGGAAAGGGAACCTGCCCGATATGCACAAAAGGCCGTGTGTATTCCTGATTTTCAAGGATTAATAGATTGTTTTGATTTTTAAAACTGTTTAAATTTTATCAAAAAAATACGGTCATGCAAAAGAAAAAGAGAGCTCTGATTACGGGAGCTTCGCGGGGCATCGGTTTGGAATTGGCTGCCCTTTTCGCACAAGCCCGAAACGATTTGGTGCTTGTTGCGCGCAGTTTAAAGGATTTGATAACCATCAAAAGGGTTTTCGAAGAGCGAGCCGGCATATCGGTACACATCGTCGCCAAAGATTTATCTTTGCCGGGTGCCGCCGAAGAAGTTTACAAAGAGGTAAAAGAGCAAGGACTAAACATCGATTACTTGGTGAATAATGCCGGATTCGGAGATTTTGCCCCGTTTGCCGAGGCGCAATGGGAAAAACTGCAGGATATGATAAACCTGAACGTTTCCGCTCTCACACACTTCTCTCATCTGTTTATAAAAGACTGGACGGCAAATTCCTCTCCGGGAAAGATACTGAACGTAGCCTCCACGGCAGCGTTTCAGCCGGGTCCCATGATGGCGGTCTATTTTGCGACAAAAGCCTACGTTTTGCACTTTTCGGAAGCTCTGCGTGAGGAATTGAAATCCTGCAACATTTCGATAACGGCGCTCTGTCCCGGCCCAACGGCCACGCATTTCGGCGAAGTTTCCAACATGAAAGCCAGCGACGTGGTGAAGAACGTAAGAATATCCGATGCAAAAGAGGTCGCAAAAATGGGTTATCGAGGCATGATGAAAAACAAATCGATTGTGATTCCGGGAACGGTAAACAAAATCATCGCGTATTCCGTAGGACTTTTGCCGCGGGATTTGGTAAGTTATCTCTCCGGTAAAATCATGCAGCCGCAAAGCAGGAAACAAGTTTAACTTCTCTATATTGCTATACGTTAAACGCTTGTCTTTTCTTTCTATTATCCGGGCTTGCCGATTAATTACGAGGTGTCGCTGCGATGCGGCTGAAAAGAGAGGCGTAGCTGCGATATTATGGTAGCAGCTGCAATATTCATAAGAAGGTGAAATGTTGGAACGGTGTGCCCTGAGTTGTTCGTATAGAAAAACAAGGGTGTTTGTCCTCAAACAAGGGGCGAACGTCCTCTTTATTTGTCGGGCAATACACCTGTTTCTATCTTTGTTGCGACAATTAACAACAGGAATGAACATTTAAAAAAGAAAACAAAATGAAAACAAAAAACTATGTAACACCGAAAAATTACGGCAAATCAATCTTCTCCGTATTTGCTATTGCGCTGCTGGCTCTCTTTATCGCGAATTGCGCGGGCGACGATATCACCGACGACAGCACCGACGACAGCAGCAACACAACTGCCACAACCGTGAGCATCACCGATACCTCGGCCACCGGTACGGCAGAAGGGGGAACGCAGGACGGAGCCAATAGCGACGACCTTCTGGCGAACTCCTCTTTCGAGAGTATTATTACCGTAGCCTATTCGGGGACATCGGCAACCGTAACCGGAACGGTAAGCGGTGTAACGACTACCGTGAGCGGTGCCGACGTAACCATTACTTCATCGGCCAAAGGGGTGCAATATGTGCTTTCGGGAACCACCACTGCCGGCTCATTTAAACTTTATAGCGAAAAGAAAACTCAAATCACGCTCAAC
>JBGYGP010000267.1:0-4503 GCA_041820645.1 Proteiniphilum sp.
ACTGCCGGGAAAATACGGGTTAACCGTTTCCTGCCTGAATTATGCTTCGCGAAAGATAGAGGTTGAGCTGAAAAACGATACCTCCCTGTATATTGCATTGGAAGAGCAGAGTCTGCAACTGCCGGAAGTCGAAGTAATGGCTACATTCCATCCGTCGAAAGGGAGCAATGCCACTATCGGTCAAGCGGCGTTGGAATATATTCAACCCGTTTCGCTTTCCGATATTTTTGTTTTGTTGCCCGGCAACGTGATGGAGAACAATACGATGCACCAATTCAATTTAATCGGTTCGCGACAAGTAGGGACGGATAAAAACAGTTCGCTGGGTATGGCTTTTGTTTCTGACGGCATACCTGTTACAAACGATGCCATGCGCACACAACTTTACGGTATTTCGGAAAACGGTGAAAATGTTTTCGACCACACCGTGAGCCGTCGCGGCGAGATGAATGCCGGTATCGATTTGCGCAGTATTTCTACCGATCACATCGAAAGCATTGAAATTGTGAGAGGAATATCATCGGCAAAAGAAGGAAATCTAAGCAGCGGAGCCATTCATATTCAATCGAAAAAAGGGGAAACACCTCTCAAAATCCGTGTCAAATCCGACCCGCTCGGTAAATTATTTTATGCGGGCAAAGGGTTTAAAATATCGGACAAATCCGGCTTTATCCACATAGGATTGGATGCGTTAAGCTCCATGCCCGATGTTCGTGAACGGCTGGAGCAGTTTACACGCATCACGGGACAAATAAATTACACCAACAAAACAGATTGGTTGAAAAAACCACTTGATCTTTCGGTAAAAATAAGCGGCACATCCTCTATAAACAATGTGAAATCGGATGAGTTGGTCAATGAAAACGACGAAGCATATCGATCGCGCTATACTCGTTTTATGCTTGCGTTCAAAGGTAACTGGCTGATAAATATTCCCTGGCTCGAAAGTGTGGAAATGCTTGCATCAGCCGACTACACATACGATTTACTCACGCGGCACAAAATGGTGTTAAGTTCTACCGGGCCAAGCAGTATGCCTATCAGTCTGGAAGAAGGGGAGCACGAAGGCGTTTATTTGCCCGTAAAATACTACAGCGACTATTTTGTTGACAACAAGCCGCTTTATTTCTTTTTGCAAACGAATTTCATATCCCGTTTTGCTGTCGGCAAGCACCTCAATAATCGCTTGCAATACGGTTTTGATTTCAAGTCGAACAAAAACGTGGGAAAAGGAGCAGTGGTGGATGCTACTCGCCCGCCTTATCCGGGAGATAACACGTTCATCCGGCCGCGGCCGAATTACGTTATCCCTGCTTTGATGCACGGTGCAATGTATGTTGAAAACAGAAGTTCTTTGAATCTCGGTACAAGGTATAACCTGAGCCTTCAATTGGGTGTAAGGGCAACGCAAATGGTTAATTTGCCCAACAATTATTTCCTGAACGGGAGGCTACTCGTTGAGCCTCGATTGCAAGCCGGTTTGACCATAAAGCACGATGCCGCCGGAGGGAAACCAATTTTGAATACATTGAGAATCGGTTACGGCGAGGAGAATAAATTGCCCACATTGGATATGCTTTATCCCGATAAATTATACCGCGATTTTGCCGTACTCAATGCCTATTATCAAGACCCGGACAGAAATTACCTGTTGGTGAACACACGCATACACACGCCGCTCAATGAGAAACTTAAAGAAAACAAAAACAGAAAATTAGAAATCGGATGGGATATCGGATATGCAGGCTTTGAAATGTCTATTTCGGCCTTCAGGGAACTTTCGCAAGATGGGTTCAGTTATTTTCCGCGATATTATCCCGTGGCATTTAACCGTTATTTGAAACAAAAACATCCTGTGACGGGAAAACCCCGTAAAGAGGATTATCATACAGAGTACTATCGGGATTTTACCCTTTTTCCTGTAGTGGAGAACAGCGCCAAAACCATCAAAAAAGGATTGGAATACAGGATTAAAACACCTGTGGTAAAGCCGCTCAATACTACGGTTGAAGTCAACGGAGCATATTATAAGACGGTTTACACCAAAGGAATCCCTGTCATGTATCGTCCTGCGGTAATGGAGTTTGACCAGAAATACCCTTATGTGGGGATTTATCAAGGCGATACGCATCTTTACAGAAGTCGTTTCAATACCAATATCTGGATAAATACGCATATACCGCGTTTCGGGTTGGTTTTTACTAATTTTATTCAATCAATCTGGTTTTCGAAGATGCGAAACGGAAACGAAGAGGAGGTACTGCCGTCGCACTATCTGGATTATGACGGTAAAATACATGCGGTGGACGCGGCCGAGATAGCTGTTACGCAAGGGCCGATGCGATACTTGCGGCGCGAACGTTCCGAACTTTATTACCGCACGGAAACCAAACCCATATCTTTGTTCTGGAATATCAAAGCGAGCAAGGAATTAGGCCGCCTTGCCAAACTCTCCTTTTTTGTGAATAAATTGATCGATATAAATCCATACTACAAAGCAGCCGACAAGACAACCGAAAAAGAATGGGCAATTCCCTATTTTGGCGCAGAATTAATAATAAATATCCGATAAATCCATGTTCAAGATACTATTCCGCATGACCCTGTTTTGTGCTTTGCACATCACTGCCCTGTCGGCAAGTGCGCAATCCGGTCTATACTCCGGTCAAGACAGGATCTTTCTTTCACCGCAAGCCCGCAAAGCCGATGTTTTCGGATTCGAATTAGAAAATCGGATGGCGGAAATTGTTTACAATCACCCGGCTCTGTATGAATGGCAGAATAAACGAGGAGCTTTTTTTGTCGATAAAAAGGATATAGACAGTGTGCCGCAGTTTCGAACAGCAGTTGTTGCGCTGCAATATGCCGACGGGAAAATCATCGGCGACTACCTGCCTTATGAAGGCAATGGTTTCCGTGATACGGAGATAGCGGCACACGCCATCTACGGGACAAAAAAATACGGGACGGTACATGGCAGCGCTTCTTTCTCAAAAGGGAGACATGCCGGATATGGTTGGAATGCTATTCGTCATGCCGATATATACCTGCCTTACATCGTGGCCGACAGTACCGGCGGAGATTTCGGATTCGAGAATTATTATTTGGCCGGCGGATACTCTTTTAAACGAAATCATGTCTATTATGGATTGGGAGGAAGCTTCAGAGGCGAAATAGCATCGCGGCAAACCGACCCGCGCTGTGCCAACACCACCATTTGGCTGAAACTCGATGCTTCGGTGGCGCTGCCGTTGAAACGGGACTATTGGTTCGCGACAAGGGCTTCTTATATCCGCAACAAGCAGCATTTGCATTTACGAAACTGGCGTCCCAACCAGCAAGACCGTTTTTTCGTTACCTACGGATTCGGATATTATGATTTACAGGAGAGTCCTGTGTCTTTTGGCATTCAGCGCATGTATTTCGTACAGGGAGCCGAGTGGCAGATGAGCGTAAGCAACCTGAAAAACAGAAAAGACAACCGTATGACTTTAACTGCAAACCTCGATTATGCGTTTTGGTCAATGAAATCGGAAGAGTCCGATGCGAAAAATCTTTTTGGTTCCCATACGCATTACGTCGACGGGGCGTTTTGGATGCAAACTTCACCGGCAAACGGACTGCAATGGATAGCAGGATTGCAATCGAAGAACAGTATCCGCAAAGGGAAAGAGAATATCTACGAAACCTATCGCCCCGATGAAAATTATCCATCCATCTATGATTTCAGAAAAGTGAATACCCGTAACCGATACACAGGATTGACCTCTTTCAACCTGTTTCAGGGAAAACTGTCTTATGCGGAGGCGGCAAACAGTTTGCGGCTGGAGGCGTTGGCAGGGATAGGAGTCAATTATCTGTCGGAGCGATACAAAGAGCCGAAACATAAATGGGAGGTGTTTGCCCTACTTCCTTTGGCAGGCTTGGGTATCGGGCAAGGACTAAAGCGTTTTTCGTGGGAATTCGGGTCGTCCGTCGTTTGGCGCATGCCACAATCGTACAGCTACGATGTGTCGTCGGGAGAATTTCGAATCGATTATCAGGAAACCTTTTTACCATACGCCTATTATACCGATACATCGGTTACTTTTCACAATCAATTGAAGATTTCATTCCCATACGATAAATCGGGAAGACAAATCGGACTTAAGATACACCATTTTATTCGTCAGGGGCAACGTCCGGCCGATGTGATTTACGACGGAACGCCCTCCGTGCAATCGCACCTGCTTTCGCATCCACTGCGAGAAACTGTTGTGAGAAACAAAGAGGTGCGGGGAATGGCAACCTTATTTGTTACACTCTGAACATCGCCTTTTTGTCCCGGCGAGCAGGGCAAAATACCCGCAACTCCGTTTGAAAGGCGGCCGCACCTCCTTTCCCCGGAGCCCTGTGCGTTGTTCGGATTGGTTTATCCGGACTATTTCTTTTCCGAAAACGATTTTTTCTGCAAATCGCCTTTATCCGTCAGGGCGCTGAAAGGGTGCACGAAGCAAATAATCG
>JBGYGP010000268.1:0-5771 GCA_041820645.1 Proteiniphilum sp.
GAGGCGGTATTTTCGGCTTTTTCTCTATCCGTTTTGGTGTATTTTTTCAGGATGTTTCCCGAAGGGGTCAGTCCGGAAAGCATCACGTCACGAACCGAAATGGGGAATTTCTTGTCTATTTGATTGATTTGCGGAAGGTATCCGATGTTGAGGGAGGGTGTTTTTTGTCCGTTTTCGAAGAAAGCAATCTCTCCCGAAGAGGGCTTCAGAAGCCCCAAAATGGCTTTCAGGAGGGTGGTTTTCCCGCCTCCGTTGGGGCCGATAATGCCCAGAAAGTCGTCGGAAAAGACATCGAGGTAGATATCTTTCAATACTTCCGGCTTGTTGTCGTAACCTGCATGGAGGTTTTTTATTTCGATAATCTTATTCATGTTCTCCCGCCAATATTTCGGCTATTCTGACAAGCTCTTTGTCCCAGTCGTATGACAAGGGGTTGATTGTGTGTGCTTTTTTGCCGATTTCATTGGCAATCACCTCTGCGTTTTTTTTGTCGAACTCTTCCTGAATAAAGACCACCCGTATGTTCTCTTTTTTTGCCTTGTCCACCAACTCCTTCATTTGCAGGGGCGAGGGACTTTTCCCTTCGAACTCGATGGCATGCTGCGTGAGTGCGTAATCTTTGGCGAAATAGCCGAGAGCGGGATGATACATGATGAAACTCCTTGAGGGGAGCCGGGCGAGGAGCCGGGTAACGACGGTGTCGGTTCGGGTGATGGTTTCGAGGAGCTTCCGGTAGTTGGCGCGGTAGAAATCGGCGTTTTCGGGGTCTATCGCAATCACGCCTTCGAGCATGTTCTCGGCAAATTGCGGCGCGTTTTTGACAGAGCTCCAGATGTGGGGGTCGGCGTCACTTTCGTGGTGATGGTGAGCGTGGCCAGAGTGGTTGCACGCGGCGTGTGTGGTGAAGAGCAGGGGGATGCCTACCGAGCAATCGACTTGCATCAGGTGGGGATTGTTTTGCGCCAATCGCTCCGACCAGACGTTCTCGTAGCCCAGAAATCCGACCTTGAAATAGGCTTTGCCGTTGCCCAAACCGATCATCGCCGCAGGCGTGGGCTCGTAGGTTTCGGGGCTGCTACCGGGAGGCACAAGGGTTGTTACGGTGAACTTGTCGCCGACAATTTTTTCCAGAAAAAAACGTTGGGGCTCGATGGTTACCGTAAGCACGCGGGAGTGTGTTTGTTTTTTGTTGTTGCACGAGAGGACAATAAACAGAACGACAAGGACAGAAACTATTTTTTTTACCATAATGTCATGACTGAGGATAAAAGAGAATTTTAGACGTTGAACTTAATTAACAAAGATTTTATAAATTTGTTCGTTCTTGAAGATAGAGTATGAATCTGAAGATAGAAATTACGCAGGACGGCTCTCACACCCTTTTCGTGCCGGAAATGGGCGAGCGTTATCATTCAGCCTTTGGCGCGGTGAACGAATCGAAACACGTTTACATCGAAAACGGCCTCAAGGCGCAAGGGAAAAAAGAGGTGAATATTCTGGAGGTCGGGTTCGGAACGGGTCTGAATGCTTTTTTATCAATGCTCGAAACGATGAAAACAGACAGGAGAATTCATTTTACCTCCGTAGAACTTTTTCCGCTCCCGATTGAACTGGCGGAAAACCTCAACTTCGCCGAGAAAATCGCTTCCGGCGAGGTGCCGAATACAATCTCCTGCATAGAGGATTTCATCCCCGATAAAGAAAATTTCATTTCCGATGCGAAAGAGCTGTTCCTACTGCTTCACCGTACGGGTTGGAACAGAGCGGAAGCCCTTTCCGACCGGTTTACTTTGGAAAAAATAGCGGGCGACTTCTCGACCCTACTCTTGCCGATGGAAAAGGAGGTGGGTTACGATGTGATTTTCTATGATGCTTTCGCCCCCGAGAAACAACCCGAAATGTGGACGCAACCGGTTTTTGATTGTCTGTTTGCCCTTTCGGCAAGTGGCGCGGTGCTTACCACCTATTGCGCCAAAGGCGTCGTGCGACGCATGATGCAGGTTGCCGGCTTTGTCGTCGAGCGCCTGCCCGGCCCTACGGGTAAGCGGGAGATGCTGCGCGCGAGGCGATTGTAACCTCCTTGCCGGGTTTTACGGCCTGGGGGCGGTGTAGATGCGGATGATTCTGGCGTCGGATTTGGGGCGGTTATTGGCATCTACGGGTATGGCGGGAATTTTTATCAATTACCTCCAACCCTTCGGTTATCTCGCCGAAAACGGTGTAGTTGCCGTCCAGATGATGTACCCCTCCCACCGTGGAGTAGGCCTCGCGGAGGGCAGGATCCAAGGTAAGCTTTCCGGGGGCTGCGGCATAGAGAGAATCCACCGTGTGCAGCAGCGAGTCGAGTAGGCGGTTGAAGGCGGGCGGATTCGAACGGAGCGCCTCCAGATCGGGCTTGCGGGGGGTGTAGTGCTCGCGGATAATTCTGTTTTTGATGGGGATGTTCACCCGCATCTCCATCGAATCCAGCCGCCCCGTGCTGTATTGCTTCCCGTCCGCAATGTAAAACTGCGAAGCATCCGATTTCCGTTGCGGGTTTACGTTGTCGTCGCGACGGGGGGCTGCCAGCGCTCCCTTTTTGTGAAAACGGTTAGCTCTGATTTCGGGCAGAATCTCCATATCGGTTCTCCCGCCGCCTATGACCGCGCCCGCAGGCGCATTGCGCGAGTCCTGCGCCCCTCCCTGAATCATGAAGTCTTTGATTACCCGGTGAAAGAGAGTTCCGTTGAAATAACCCTCTTTCACCAGTTTCAGGAAGTGGGACGAATGGTTGGGAGTATCCTCGTAGAGGACAGCCCTCATGGTACCGTAATTGGTTTCGATAACCAATTCGGGGTAGGGCGATTGAGCACGGAGGAGCAGCGCAAGCGCGTAAAAAATAGACAGTAAAAAAAACTTTTTCATCTCTTTCTCTTTTATGCTGCCTGCAATGGGCAGCGGGTTTTGTAACGGATATGCCGCGACGGTGCATCCGTAACGATGTCTCATGAGTGCCCCGCCGCCGTGTTGCTTTCGATGCAGCGGAACGGTCGGGGACTTCGGTACGCTCCCTCATTCTCCGTCGCGGCATCTTGCATATGGACACTTCCGGAACAGCTCGGCTGTTTCGTGCATGAAGACGGTTCTGAAGCAGCCCCCTTCTCTTTTGCGGAAAAGGCCTCAGTTCGGCGTTTTACGATAGAGAAAATAAGCGATTCCGGCGAAAACGATGTTCGGAATCCACGCTGCCAGAAAGGGGCTCATGTTTCCTTTGACGGCAAAGGAAGAGCTCACCGTCATAAAGAAGATATAGGCGATGCTCAAAATCAATCCGCTACCGATGTGCAATCCTCTACCGCCTTTCACCTTACGGGCGGAGATAGAGGCTCCGATGACGGTCAAGATAAACGCCGAAGCAATCGCCGCAAACCGCGAATGATACTCCACCTCGAACGGTTGAATGTTTCCCAGTCCGCGCTCTTTCCCGTTTTCGATATGTTTGCGAAGTTGCGGTGTGGTGAGCATCTGATGGTCGAATTTCGCCATCACGAAATCGTTGGGGACGATTTGCAACATCGTATCCAATTCCGTTCCGGTGATGATTCTCTCCTTTGACCCCTCGAAATTGCGAATTTGATAATCGGACACCTTCCAGCGATAGGCAGAATCGTACCGCACACTCGAAGCCGTGAGCCTCGATACCAACTGTAAACTGTCGAAACGGTCGATGGAGAAATTCCCCCCCGTATTGGTCTCCAGATTGAAGTCGCCGAAGTAAACAATGGTTCCGGGAGCCACCATAAACTGAATCTGGTTATCGTAAGTTACTTTGTTTCGCGAGTCTATGTATTTGTTCTCGAAATCGATCCGGGTCTTGTTGGAAGGGGGGATGATAAAGCCCGAAAGGATAAATGACGCCGTGGCGATGATGGTTGCCGAAATCATGTAGGGAATCATCAGACGCCGGAATCTGATACCGCTTGAAAGCATGGCGATTATTTCGGAATTGGTCGCAAATTTCGAAGTGAAAAGGATAACTGTCAGAAAAACGAAGATATGGCTGAAAAGATTGGCGTAATAGGGAACAAAATTCAGGTAATAATCGTAAATAATCTCTTCGAGCGGAACATTGTTTTTTATAAACTTGTCAATCTTCTCGTTGATGTCGAACACAATGGCAATAGCAAGAATCAGGATGATCATGAAGAGATATGTCCCCAGAAATTCTTTGATGATGTACCTATCGATGCGCAATAACTTGAAACCTTTTTTCATCTTCTCAACCGCAACGTTGGTTTATAATCTTTGCATAGTCTGCACAACCATTCTGGCTTTCCACGACGAAAAATCGCCCGCCACGATGTGTCTGCGTGCCTCCTTTACCAGCCACAAATAAAAGGCCAGGTTGTGGATAGATGCGATTTGCAACCCCAGAATCTCGTTCGTATTGATTAAATGTCGCAGGTATGCCTTGCTGTATTGTCTGTCCACAAAGGAGGCGCCCTCCTCTTCGAGGGGCGAGAAGTCCTCTTTCCATTTTTCGTTTCGTATGTTGATGATTCCGTTTTTTGTGAAAAGCTGCCCGTTGCGGCCGTTTCGGGTGGGCATGATGCAATCGAACATGTCCACGCCCCGCTCGATACCTTCGAGGATGTTGTCGGGTTTTCCCACGCCCATCAGGTACCGAGGTTTGTCTTTCGGCAGGATTGCATTGACCAGCTCCACCATTTCGTACATCTTCTCCGTAGGCTCTCCGACAGCCAGCCCGCCGATGGCATTGCCTTCGGCCTCTTTAGAAGCTGCATACTCGGCGGCGCGCTTTCTCAGGTCGGGATAGACGCACCCCTGTACAATGGGAAACAGAGCCTGGCGGTAGCCGTAAGGGCATTCCGTTTCGCTGAAGCGGGCGATGCAGCGGTCGAGCCAGCGCTCGGTGAGGGCGAGCGATTTTTTCGCATAAGCATAATCGGCATCGCCGGGGGTGCACTCGTCGAAAGCCATCATGATGTCGGCGCCTATTATGCGCTGAATATCGATCGCTTTTTCGGGAGTAAAAAAATGTTTGGAACCGTCGATATGCGAGCGAAACTCGGCGCCCTCTTCCGAAAGCTTCCGGTTCGCGGCCAGCGAAAACACCTGAAACCCCCCGCTATCGGTCAGGATGGGTTTGTTCCAGCCGTTAAATCGGTGCAATCCTCCCGCCCGCTGCAACACTTCCAATCCCGGCCGGAGATACAGGTGATAGGTGTTTCCCAGAATAATCCGGGCATCGATATCGTTCCGCAACTCCGTTATATGCACGGCTTTTACGCTTCCCACCGTACCTACCGGCATGAAGATGGGGGTCTCTATCTCTCCGTGCTCGGTGGTGATAAGCCCTGCCCTCGCATTCGACTTGGGGTCGGTATGTAGTAGTTGGAATTTCAACCCGTTTCTCTTTTTAGTAATGAAAATACAAAGATAAACAAAAAAACATCACTGCGCTTTTTGTATCGTGTCTTGTATTACCAGTCCCGAAAGGGTAAACCCGAAGATGGCCGTGATGTGCACCATCGTTCCGTTTGTCTGCGCCTTGCGGAAACTGCCGTTTTCGTCGGTATTCGATGCGGATGCTGCTCCCAGATTCTCTCTCCTTTCTTCGCTGTAAACGCATACGATCTCTTTCGCAGAAATCCCCTCCTGCTTGAACCTCCCTCTTAATGCGGCGGCCAGTTTGCAGCCGCGCACTTTATGAAATTCGGCGACTTTGATTCTTTGCGGATCGATTTTCAGGGCTGCCCCCATCGACGAAA
>JBGYGP010000269.1:0-3257 GCA_041820645.1 Proteiniphilum sp.
ATGAGGAGATATGCCATGCCGATAGCATGAGAGCCGCTGGCGCAGGCCCCCGATACCGTAAAGTTTATCCCTTTCAACTTGAAGATAACGGAAAGGTTCATCGATACCGTGGAGTTCATACTCTGAAAGATGGAGCCGGAACCTACCAGCGCCGTATTTCGCTTTTCGCGGATAATATCGCACGCTTCGATAACGGGTAGAGCGGAACTGTCGTTGCCATAGAGAATACCGACTTCGTTGTTTTCCAAAAAATCGTCATTTATTCCCGCTTGTCCGAAGGCCTCGAGAGTGGCGACATAGGCATATTTACCCTGTTCTGCGATTCCGGCCCGCTGACGGCGGTCGAGAAGATGTTTCAAATCGGGGACTTCCAGCATGCCGGTAAGCGCGGAACGAAAACCGTACTTTTTTCTCTCGGGATCAAATCCTATTCCGGATTTTCCTTCGTACAACGATTGACAAACCTCGTTCTTATTTTTACCGATGCAGGAATAAATGCCCATTCCTGTAATTACAACTCTATTCATAATTTATTTTGAATTTACGAGAATCGTTTTCGTAAATTTAAAACTCTTTTTTTATGTATAAATTCCGCCGTTGATTGAGATTACTTCTCCCGTAATATAGGCTGCTTCTTCCGAAACGAGAAATCCCACCAAAGCGGCAACTTCCCGAGGTGTTCCGAATCTTCCGGCGGGGATTGTTTTTTTCAACTCTTTTTCGTCCAAATCGGCCGTCATGTCTGTCTGCACAAAACCGGGCGCCACGGCGTTTACCGTAACCTGTTTTTTAGCTACTTCCTGCGCCAACGCTTTGGTAGCGGCTATTACTCCGGCCTTGGCAGCGGAATAATTAGCTTGTCCGGGCATCCCTTTGATTCCCGACAAAGATACGATATTCACAATGCGTCCGAAACGTTTTATCAACATCTTCTTGAGAAGGGGGCGAGTTACATTGTAAAATCCATTTAAACCGGTGTCGATAACGGATTTCCACTCGTCGGACTCCATCCAAATCATCAGGTTGTCTTTACGTATTCCTGCGTTGTTAACCAAAACTTCGATGTAGTTTTCGGGTTTTTTCTCCATCCATTTATTCAAAACCGATAAGACCTGCTCTTTATCGGTTACGTCAAATTGAAGCAGTTCGCCATCGGAGCCGGCCATACGAACCTGTTCCAATGTTTTACATGCTTCTTTCTGATTGGTGTTGTAATTTATTAAAACATGATAACCCATATTTGCCAAACGAACACAAACAGCTCTGCCTATACCACGACTTCCCCCTGTAACAAGTGCATACTTTATCATATTGTCGTTTTGATTGCTTTTAAAAATTCAATTACCCTGCTGATGTCTTTATATTTTGGTTTATCGGTTACAAAAGTAGGAAAAAAACTTCTGATTTCATCATAAATTACTTTGCTTTCGGAGGATAGTCTGTCATAAATTTTCAGGCAATCCACCGCTTGAAGAATTGTCATAAAATGAATCGACATAACCTGAAAACTGTTCTCAATAACGGATTTCGCTATCAAAGCAGCATTGGCGCCCATACTCACAATATCCTGATTGTCGTTGTTATTGGGGATGCTGTGAAGATACATGGGATAAGAGAGCGTTTGGTTTTCGGCCGTTGTAGAGGTTGCGGTAAATTGCATGGCTTGCATTCCGTAATCCAAGCCGGGTTTTCCCAAATTGACAAAGGGCGGCAAAATACCGTTTATCTTGTCGTGCAACAAATAATTGAGCTGACGCTCCATGAGCATGGTCAGTTTTGTGACGGCGATTTTCAGTTTATCCATTTCAAAAGAGACATAATCTCCATGGAAATTCCCCCCGTGATATACATTCCCCGATTTTCTGTCGATTACCGGATTATCGCTCACCGAGTTTAGTTCGTTTATCAATACTTTTTCCGCATTTTGCATTTCGTCCCATACCGGGCCTAAAATCTGGGGGATACACCGGAGCGAATAAAAGGGTTGTACTTTGTGTTTGAAAAATTTTTCCGTCGTATTCTTATATAACAGGTTTTCACGCTTTATAAGCATCTTGCTGTCGGCCAGCCAGAGGCGCATGAAACGGGCAGTTTCGATTTGCCCATCGTGATGTTTTACCCGATTGAGTTCGGAAGACATGAAATCATCATAGGACGAAGCGATTTCGTTGACCATAGACGAAGCTATCAGGGCGCCTTGCAACAGTTTTTTCGCATACAGCAAATTTACCAACCCGACGCCGGTCATCATGGAAGTTCCGTTTGTAAGCGCCAACCCTTCACGGATACGAATATCAAAGGGTTTAATATTCAATTTTTCAAGCACTTCGGTTGTCGGATACAAGACACCTTCGTAAAAAACTTCTCCTTCGCCGATCAGGGCAAGGGCGATATGCGCAAGTTGCACCAAATCGCCGCTGGCACCCACACTTCCGTGAGAAGGTACAACGGGAAAAATACTGTGATTGACAAAATCGGAGAGCACCCGGATAATGTCGGGATGCACTCCCGAAAATCCTTGCGTCAGCGTACACAAGCGACACACCAGAGCGGCTTTCACATAAAGCGGCTCAATGGGAGTGCCTGCGCCGGTAGCGTGGCTTCGGATAATATTGTATTGGAGGCGGCGCAAATCGCCGTCGTCGATTCGATATTGCGCCATAGGCCCAAATCCGGTATTTACACCGTATATTACTTTATCGGCCGCAAAACTTTGCAAAAAAAGAAAACTCGCCGATACATTGTCCATTATCTGCTCCGAAACCTCAATTTTCGCTCCGCCAAACAAAACAGATTCAATATCGAACAGGCTCATGTTTCGACCCGAAATCTCTACAACATCCAAATTCATTTTTTAAAAAATTGGCGACAAATGTAGTTAATTTTCCTTTTTTTTACAAGCCGGCGATTTATATTAACGTGAGTTTTATTTGGCAATCGCATGCTATCGGGAGCTGACAATGGAGATAATTCCTCTACACGTGAAGAAAAGCCTCCCTCGATGCGGAAAAATCGGCATCCGTCATCCGCCTTGCAATCAACAGTTATTTTTCACGGCACTATACCAAAACATTTTTTGCTTGATTGTCGAATCAGCAAGACCGGAAAAGTACAATCCGGTTACTTTGTCGTAACTTTGCTTCCACAAGAAATCAACAACGTATGCAACCCGAAACAACCCGACAAGACTACATCAGGCGAATCAACAAAGTGATGGAATATATCAACAATCATTTGGACGAAACAATTGATTTGAA
>JBGYGP010000270.1:0-7730 GCA_041820645.1 Proteiniphilum sp.
ACAACGGACGCATTTGCGGATGCGGAAGATCGGGATGTCTCGAAGCTTACAGCTCAGCGACCGGCGTTGCACGCACCGCCCGCGAATATCTGGAACTCAGACCCGAAGCAAAAACCATTCTTCGTGAAATAAATCCCGAAGATATCACATCAAAAGATGTTTTCGACGCAGCGATGGCCGGCGATGAACTTGCAAAAGAAATCTTCAAATTCACAGGAGATATGCTGGGAGAAGCATTTGCAGACTTCGTGGCATTTTCGAGCCCCGAAGCCATTATCCTCTTCGGAGGGCTGGCAAAGGCAGGCAATCTGCTGATGACACCCATTCAGGAAACAATGGAAAAAAACCTGCTGGATATTTACAAGAATAAAGTAAAATTGATGTTCTCCGAACTCAAAGAAAGCGATGCCGCCGTATTGGGAGCAAGCGCCTTGGGTTGGGAAATCAAATAATACTTCATCGCAAACTTATTCCAAGAAAAACCATCTCCCCTATTACCGGAGGTGGTTTTCTTTTGTTATACTTTTCATCGTGTTTATAAAATGTCCGGCAGAAATAGGATGGTATTTATCGTTTTCTTCGAATTTAAACCTACGTTTTAAAATTTGCAATCGATTTGTTTGGAAGAAATTTATAAAATCAGTACCTTTGCGCCGTGAATTTTGGGAATACCGTTATTCACACAGAATATTTACGGGATTTATGCTCTAATCTCTTTTTGAGATTAGAACAAATCAACAAACAGAATAACTTATAAAACAATTCTCCGGCCTCTGCGGACGGATTATAATAAAGATAGAAACCCCTGTGTCGAACAACAATGCAGGTGTTTTATTTTATCAATACAAACTCTATAAACCAACTAATTTTAAAAAACGACTAAATGGCAACAAAACTGCGTTTACAAAGAAGAGGTAGAAAAAATTACCCATTCTATCAGATTATCGTTGCAGATAGCAGAGCTCCACGGGATGGAAAGTACATTGAAAGGATCGGATCTTACAATCCAAACACCAATCCTGCTACAATCACTTTAGATTTCGACAGAGCTTTGTATTGGCTGCAAGTAGGTGCACAACCTACCGACACCGTTCGTAACATCCTTTCCAATGAAGGCGTACTCTTGAAAAAACACCTTCTGGGCGGAGTGGCCAAAGGTGCATTCAACGAAACCGAAGCTGAGAAGAAATTCGAAGCTTGGAAAGACGCCAGGTTACAAGCAGTTCAGAAAGTAAAAAACAAAGAAGACGAAAAAAAACGCGCCGCTGAGAAAGCCCGCTTAGAAGCCGAAAAAGAGGCCAACAAGGCAAAAGCCGAAGCTATCGCCAAGAAAAAAGCCGAATTGGAAGCCACTAACGCGCCGGTAGCAGAAGAAGCTGATGCTGATGCCGCTCCCACTGCGGAAGAAACTCCCGCAACAGAAGCCGAAGCTCCGGCAACCGAAGAAAAAGCTGCCGAGTAAGATTTTTCCCTCTTTTCCGAAGAGAGAAAAAATGCGTCAATCAATTTGGCGCATTTTTTATTTGCCTATTAAGCAATATTTTGCTCTAAAAAATTCTTAATCGAGAGCTTTTGCTTTAACATTTATCTTAAAAAAAGTTGAGAAACGGTCTTTTTTTCATTTTTTACAAATTTAAAGATGAAGTGTTAAACAAAAAAGCCCTTAATTTGTTAAATCAATAACAAAACAAACGATCTTTAAAATATTAGCAAGTAAATCAACTTAAAAGAGAAAGAGAGAATTCAGATGAAGAAATCAACGATATGGATGCTCGCGTTGGTGATGGCTATCGCATTTTTCGCACTGTTGTTTATGCAGGTTCGATACATGAAATCGAGCATGGATATGCGCAGTCAGCAGTTCGACGAAACGGTAAAACGCTCTCTATACAACGTGATTCACGATTTGGAACAAGAGCAGACCCGGCGTTACATCGAGCAAGACATGATTGAATCGGAAAGCAGGTATTCGGTCTATCCGAAATCACAAACTTCGCCGTCGAAGAACTTGGAGCAAGGAACAAACCTCTCCGACCTCAATCAACAAAACAGTTCGATACTCAATCAGGAACGTCAGGCCTTAGGTCAGGCGAAGAGCAGCGAGGAAAAAGGCGTTTTTATTTCTCCGAGAAGCAGCATGAACGCTATCGCCAAGACATCTTATGATTTGCAGCAATCGTTTTCGAGAAGGTATCTTTACGAACAAGGTTTGATTAACGAAGTGATTCTGAAAATACTTTATCGCGCCAGCGATGAACGCATTGAAGAAAGGGTCAACTTCTACGATTTGGACAAATACATACGCTTGCAACTGTTGAACAACGGATTGAACGTGCCGTACAGCTTTCAGGTCATCGATTACAACAATCAGGTGGTTTATTCATCGCCCGGTTTTTCGACAAAAGACGAAAAAGCAATTTACACACAAACACTGTTTCCAAACGATCCAACGTCAAAATTAAACAAGTTGAGGGTTTATTTCCCTACCAAAAAGGATTATGTATTTAGCGAAGCCTCGTTTTTCGTGCCGTCGATGCTGTTCACGTTTATTCTTTTGATAACGTTTGTATTCACGATTGTCAATCTGTTCCGTCAGAAGAAGCTATCGGAAATGAAAAACGATTTTATCAACAACATGACTCACGAGCTTAAAACGCCGGTTTCGACCATTTCGCTTGCCGCTCAGATGCTGAAAGACGAAGCCATAACAAAATCGCCGGAAGTTTTTAAACACGTTTCGGGAGTCATCAACGACGAAACCAAACGATTGAGCTTTCAGGTAGAGAAGGTATTGCAAATGTCGCTTTTCGACAAACAAAAAACGACGTTGAAAATCAAAGAATACGATGTAAACGACATCATTGTGAATGTAGCCAACACGCACGTGCTGAAAGTAGAAAAGTTTGGAGGAAACCTCGATATCGACTTGCAAGCCGAAGAGACAATGGTAAAAGTAGATGAAATGCATTTTACCAACGTACTATTCAACCTGCTCGACAACGCACTGAAATACAAAAAACCAGATGTCGCGCCGGAATTGATGATAAGAACCAAGAACGAAGGCAACAGAATCATCATTTCGGTAGAAGACAACGGAATAGGTATCAGAAAGGAGGATGTAAAGAAAATTTTCGAGAAATTTTACCGCGTATCTACCGGTAATCGTCATGATGTGAAAGGATTTGGGCTGGGATTGGCATACGTAAAAAAAATAGTTTCGGATTTAAGTGGTACGATAAAGGCCGAAAGTGAATTGAATGTAGGTACCAAATTTGTAATAAGTTTACCCATACTAATAAAGAAATAAAATGGAAGAGAAATTAAATTTATTTTTGTGCGAAGATGACGAAAATCTTGGCATGTTGCTCAGAGAATATCTGCAAGCAAAAGGTTATGAAACCGATCTTTTCCCCGATGGAGAAGCCGGTTTGAAAGGATTTGTGAAAGCAAAGTACGATTTATGTATTGTGGACGTTATGATGCCTAAAATGGACGGCATCTCGTTGGTAAAAGAGATAAGAAGCATCAATACCGAAACTCCGGTTATTTTCCTCACCGCTAAAAACATGAAAGAAGATATTCTGGAAGGATTCAAAGTCGGTGCCGACGATTACCTTACCAAACCATTCAGCATGGAAGAATTGGTGCTCCGCATCGAAGCCATCATCCGCCGTGTGAGAGGCAAAAAAGCCAAAGACCAATCGGTGTACAAGTTTGGAGAGATGACATTTGATACTCAAAAACAGGTGCTTACCATCGGAAACGAGCAAACAAAACTTACGACCAAAGAGTCGGAACTTTTGTCGCTGCTTTGCTCGCACGCAAACGATATTCTGGAACGCAACCACGCGTTGAAACAAATCTGGGAAGAAGACACTTACTTCAATGCAAGAAGTATGGACGTATATATCACCAAGTTGCGTAAACTACTGAAACCCGAACCGAATATCGAAATCATCAACATTCACGGAAAAGGATACAAACTCATTGTACCTACCGAAGAAGAAAACAAAGAAACAGTACAATAATCCTTTGTCGTAATAATTCGGATACAGAAAAGTCGCCACAAAAGGCGGCTTTTTTATTTTATATCTGTAGTCTCAGAAAAAACAACGATAATCGTTATCTTTGCAAAAAATATAGAAACAATGATACACTCAATGACCGGTTACGGAAAAGCCGTTGCAGAATTTCCAGGCAAGAAGATAACAATCGAAATAAAATCTCTAAACAGCAAGCAATTAGACATGTATGTAAGGATTCCTTCGCTGTATAAAGAGAAAGAGATCGAAATTCGAAACGAACTTTCGAAAAAATTATCGCGGGGAAAAATCGATTTTTCATTTTTGTCGGAAACCACCTCAAGAGACATATCCTCCAAAATCGACCACAACCTCATTGCCCAATATCACCGAGAAATTAAACTATTGGCACAGGAACTTCAGATAAACGAACCTCAGGAATGGTTCCCCACCCTATTCCGGATGCCAGACGTCATGAAACAGGAATTGGAAGAGTTGAACGAAGAGGAATGGGCAGAAATAGAGAAAACCATCCGGAAAGCAACCGACGAATTGATTGATTTCAGAAAACAGGAAGGCGATATGCTAAAGAAAACGCTGGAAGAAAAAATTGCCAACATCCGGCAGCTTCTTACGGAAATAGAGCCTTTTGAAAACGAAAGAATCGAAAAAATAAAAACCAAAATCGAAGACGAATTGTCAAAACTCAACATCGAGTACGACTCCAACCGACTGGAACAGGAGATGATTTATTACATCGAAAAGTTAGACGTAAACGAAGAGAAAGCACGTTTGACAAACCATTTGGATTATTTTCTCGAAACGATGGAGGAGAACAGTTCTCAAGGTAAAAAACTCGGATTTATCGCACAAGAAATCGGGCGAGAAGTCAATACCCTCGGATCAAAATCCAATCACAGCGAGATGCAACGCATTGTGGTAAAAATGAAAGACGAACTGGAACAAATAAAGGAACAGATTTTGAATGTTTTATAAAAACCCGTTTATGAGTAAATTAATTATTCTCTCGGCGCCGTCGGGAGCAGGCAAATCGTCTATTGTGCGGCGTCTGTTGCCGAAAGACTTAGATTTGCAATTTTCCGTTTCCGCCACAAGCAGAGCGCCACGCGGAACCGAAAAAGATGGTGTGGATTATTTTTTTCTCTCTCCCGAGGAGTTTAAAAGCCGCATTGAAAAAGGCGATTTTCTGGAATACGAAGAGGTGTATCCCAACAGATTTTACGGCACACTCAAAAGCGAAATCGACCGAATCCTCGCCAACGGTAAAAACGCAATCTTAGATATCGACTGCATCGGAGGACTCAACGTAAAGAAGATTTACGGGGAGCGGGCGCTCGCGATATTCATCATGCCGCCATCGGTTCAGGTGCTCGAAGAGAGGCTCAACAAAAGAGGCACCGACTCGCCGGAAGTCATCCGGAAGCGCTTGGAAAAGGCCGAATACGAAATGAGTTTTGCTCCGCAATTCGACATAATCATAGAAAATCGCGATTTGGAAAAAGCTCATGAAAAGACTTACCAAGCTATCAAAAACTTTGTAAAATAGGTACAGTTCACAAGACTCCGGATATTTATCGTATAACATAACGTTTATGAACATTCAGAAACTATCGGTTTTACTCCTTCTCTTGCTGTTTCCCGCTGTATTGTTTTCGGCGAAAATAAAAAAAGAGACCCGTACTTTTGCCGTCAAAGACAATCGGGAGCTAAAAATGGATATCTACTCGGCGGATTCTGCTTTTACGTTCCAACAACCCTGCCTGATATTCGTTTTCGGCGGAGGATTTAAAGAAGGCGCACGCGACGCGGCGCACTACCAAGATTATTTCAACTATTTCGCCGGCAAGGGTTTTAAGGTGGTCTCCATCGACTACCGGTTGGGGATGAAAGGGCAGAAAGCGCCGGGTATTTTCAATCAGAAACCGATCAGAAACGCAGTAAGTATGGCTGTTTCCGATTTGCTTTCGGCGACAGATTATTTGTTGCAACATGCCGATGAACTCAATATCGACGCGTCGAAAATTGTTGCGAGCGGTTCGAGTGCGGGAGCTATAACCGTTTTGCAAGCCGATTACGAAATAAACGACCGTCGTGCGGAAAGTTCCGCTCTTCCCGAAAATTTCAGATATGCGGGTGTTATCGCCTTTGCCGGCGCCATCTTCAGCAACGAGGGAACACCGTCGTACACAAATCGTCCCGCCCCCACTCTCTTTTTTCACGGGAGCAGCGATAGGCTGGTTGTTTACAACAAAATCCGGTTTTTCAAACAGGGTGTGTTCGGGTCGAAATCATTGGTAAAAAGGTTCAGAGCGGAGGGTTACCCCTATTTGTTTTACTCTATGGAGAAAGTCGGACACGAAGTATCCGAATATCCGATGAAAGATTTTCTGCCGCAGATTCATCAATTCATCGTCGATTTCGTATTCTTCCGCAAAGAATGGATGATTGATGTCAATTTCAACGATAAACTCCGGAAGTCCGATACGAGTGTTAATCACAACAATTATTACAAGTAAAAAAAGTTTCGTAAAACAGGTATTTTTATGCAAAAATACATGCTTCCGATAGCAATGGTTGCAGGAATTGTTTTTCACAAACCGTTGTCGTTATTATCGCCTATCGTTCCCTATCTGCTGTCGGTAATGCTCTTCGTCACTTACAGCCGGATTTCGTGGAGCGATATTCATCTTACCAAATTGCATTACAGTCTGCTGGCTATCCAATATCTGGGGAGCGCTGCCGTGTATCTGTTGATACGCCAATTCGATGAGACAGCCGCCCAGGCGGCAATGATTTGTGTGTTGGCTCCCACGGCTTCTTCGGCACCGGTGGTAGCCGGCCTGTTGGGAGGGAGTATTGCGTCGGTAGCTGCATTTTCGATGATCAGCAACCTTTCGGTAGCGTTTATTGCGCCGCTATACCTCACTTTGGTAGGGCATTCTTCTGCCGACCTCCCGTTTATCGTTTCGCTTTGGTATATTCTCCGGAAAGTTGTTCCTATCCTCGTTGTCCCCTTTATTTTAACGATTCTTTTACGCAAAGTTTCGCCAAAATGGCACAAGAAAATCCGCTCCACGCAGATTTTATCGTTTTATCTTTGGGCAATTGCGTTGACCATTGTCTGCGGAAATGTTGCCAATTTTGTAATTGCGTACAACAAAGGGAATTATTTTCTCGAAATTTTCATATCGATTGTTTCGTTGATAATCTGCCTGCTCCAATTTTGGATAGGGAGGAAAATCGGCTCAAAATTCAACCGGACGGTTGCCGGCGGACAGTCATTGGGACAAAAAAACACTGTGCTCGCCATTTGGCTTACCCAAACTTACCTGAACCCGATAGCCTCGCTTGGCCCGGGATTGTACGTCGTGTGGCAAAATAGCGTGAATTCGTGGCAAATTTGGAGAAACAAACAAATTAATCAATAAAGAGAGATGAGAAGAAATTCGCTGAAAAAATTCATGTATCTCTCCATCGTTACTGCGTTGGCAACCATCGGGCTGAAATTTACGGCCTATTTTAGCACCGGTTCGATGGGATTTTTTTCCGATGCGCTTGAATCTTTTGTCAATCTTTTTGCGGCAATTTTCGGACTCATCATGATACATATTTCCGAAAAACCGGCCGACGAAGGGCACAATTTCGGCCACGGAAAAGCGGAATATTTTTCGAGTGCGGTAGAAGGAG
>JBGYGP010000271.1:0-3335 GCA_041820645.1 Proteiniphilum sp.
TAAAAATAACACAAATATGAACAGAATTATAACAACTATTTTGGCTGCATTGATTGTACACTCTGTAAATGCCAAGGATTTAACCTCGCTTCTCATTGAAGCGGAGAGTTTTCAGAACAAAGGCGGTTGGGTGGTAGATCAACAATTTATGGATCTGATGGGCTCCTCTTATCTGATGGCACATGGCTTAGGCACTCCGGTAAGCGATGCAACCACGACAGTGAATTTTGCCAAAACCGGAAAATATACCGTTTTTGTCAGAACGTACAACTGGACATCTCCGTGGACATCAAAGGAAGGTCCCGGAAAATTTCAATTGAAGGTAAACGGAAAAGTACTAAACAATAAAGTCTTGGGCACGAAAAACAGTACTTGGGAGTGGCAGGAGGTTGGCAAGGTAAAGATAAACTCCAAAACCGTTACCATCGGATTGCACGACCTGACCGGTTTCAACGGCCGTTGCGATGCCATATACTTCACGATGGACAATGTTTTGCCTCCCAATAAGCCGGAGGCGTTGACAGCTTTCAGAAAAAAGAAACTGGGTTTGCCCGAAGTGGTACCCTCGGCAGGAAAATTTGATCTTGTGGTCGTCGGAGGAGGGGTTGCCGGTACCGCCGCTGCGCTCACCGCTGCCCGCCAGGGGCTTAAGGTTGCTCTCATTCAGGATAGACCGGTTTTGGGAGGGAACAACAGCTCGGAAGTCAGGGTACACCTCGGCGGGAGAATCAACCTCGACCCCTATCCGAAGCTTGGAGATGTGGTCAACGAGATTGCCCCTCTGAAGGAAGGTAACGCCCAGCCGGCAGATCATTACGAAGACGAGAAAAAACTGGAGATGGTCAATGCCGAAAGCAACATAAGCTTGTTCCTCAATTTCAGAGCATTCAAAGTGGAAAAAGAGGGAAAAAACATTAAAACGGTATTTGCCAAGCATATTGAAACAGCCGACGAATTAAGCTTTTCCGCACCCCTTTTCGCGGATTGTACCGGAGACGGAACAATCGGCTACTTGGCGGGTGCCGATTTTGCCATGGGAAGAGAAGGTAAAGCCGATTTTAATGAGCCTACCGCTCCCGAAAAAGCGGATAAAATGACCATGGGCTCGTCCGTACAGTGGTACTCAACGGAAGGAGACAAAAACTACGATTTCCCGGAATTTAACTACGGAGTTGACTTTAACGAAACAAACGCTCAAAAAGTGACTATGGGTGAATGGACCTGGGAGACGGATATGAACTTCGACCAGATTTTCGACTTTGAAAGAATCCGAGACTACGGTATGCTGGTGGTATATTCCAACTGGTCTTTCCTGAAAAACAAAAGCTCTTTCAAGGAAGAGTACAAAAACAGGTACTTGGATTGGGTAGCTTATATTGCAGGAAAAAGAGAATCACGCAGGCTGATTGGAGATAAAGTATTGACGGAGCAAGATATTACCGATTTCGTAATCTACCCTGACGCCTCCGCACCAACAAGCTGGACAATCGACCTCCATTATCCCGATCCCCAAAATACGGAACATTTTCCCGGCGCCGAGTTTAAATCCATCGCACTACATAAAGCCATACATCCTTACCCAATCCCTTACCGCTGTTTTTATTCCCGAAATGTGGACAATCTCTTTATGGCAGGAAGAAACATCAGTGTTACACACGTGGCAT
Source organism: Proteiniphilum sp. (assembly GCA_041820645.1). GTDB lineage: Bacteria > Bacteroidota > Bacteroidia > Bacteroidales > Dysgonomonadaceae > JBGYGP01. The sequence goes on from JBGYGP010000271.1 coordinate 1,665, forward strand.
TGGGCACCGTGAGGGTTATGCGAACAACCGGAATGATGGGCGAAGTGGTGGGAATGGCTGCTTCGGTCGCCGCAAAAAACAATACAACTCCCCGCGGTGTTTATCAAGAGTATCTGGGCGAATTACAACGCCTCATGACCGAGGGCGCCGGTAAATATAACATCGAAAATTTACAGAATTACAATTTGGGAGGAACCTTAGGGCCAAAAAAATAAACATGCAGATTATTCCGCCTCATGACAAAGACTAAATTAGCGATATTCGTTTTTTTTTCTTCTCTATTTTTAGGCGGATACCATTATTCGCACACTGACTCCTTTAAAACAGCTTTCCCCTCAAAAGATTTTCTCAGTATGAAGGGGACGGCTGTTTCTCATATTGTAAACAATTCGAGCGATAGCTTGTCGGGTAATGAAATCGTGGAATTGCAGGATGAAAACGGACTTACTATCTGGTTTGGCCGCTATTTTTACAAAGACATCTGCATTACAGGGGTATGCCGGATGGTAAAATTGTGGATATTTTGGGACGGTGTCGGGAATTATTTGGGCATACAACTAAATGAAAAAGACCCGTTGACAAAGTCCGATCACACCCCTTTTGAACCACAAGATTATATTCGGTTGGATGAGATTTTATCAGATACGGTTTCCATTTTGAAAGAACTTCGATACGAGGACTTGGTTACGGAGGATACCCATCAGCATAGTGCCCATGATAAATCCGAGAAAAAATTATTTGAAGTGGACGGCTACTCAAGTGCAACATTGCCATCGCTGAAAGAATATGTGATTAAGGATGCAGTATTTACTTGTTACACATTATGGCACACGGTGTACGGTGAAACAAAAATGCATATAGATGATTTGTTGAATGGCAGAATAAATGGCAGATACATTGACAAGTTGCTGGACGGAAGAGAAAATCAGAAGCTATTTGCCCTTAAAATGATCAAGCGAAATGATTCTCTTTTTCACCAATTGGAGCCTCAGGTACTTGCTTTAGTAGCATCCGAAAATGAGAATATAGCTGAGGGGGCGCTCGCTGTTATAACTTCTCAATATCTAAGATGTTCGGATAATCAGCTTAAATTCATCGGATTAATGGATCATGCCTCGCCGAAAATCAAGTACGAAATAATTTATAGATTGCAAATGATCGACCAAGTGTCCGCGGATGCAATTATTCTTTTAATCGATAAATACCTGTCCGGAAAAATAAGCGTAGGCGGGCTGAATCATATTTTTAAAATTATTTATAAACAAATGATTACCAATAAAAATAGCATAGACAGCCGCGAAGTTGAATCTCGACTTATTCAGCTGTCAAAACATTCAGATTCTTACACTGCTAATCTCACTAAAAACTTTCTAAAGACTATCCAATGATTACTTTCCTCATTTCCTTGGCAATTCTTCTTGCGGGTTATATTTTTTATTCCAAATACATAGAACGGACTATGGAGGTTGACCCGAACAGGCCTACCCCGGCTGTATCCATGAGCGACGGGGTTGACTTTGTCCCAATGCCCTGGTGGCGAGTTTTACTCATCCAATTCCTGAATATCGCCGGGTTGGGCCCGATCTTCGGTGCAATTGCCGGTGCTCTCTGGGGCCCGGTTGCATTTGTGTGGATTGTTCTTGGAACTGTGTTTGCAGGGGCGGTACACGA
>JBGYGP010000272.1:0-6310 GCA_041820645.1 Proteiniphilum sp.
AAGGGTTTAATGCATAGCGATATACAGTGGATATTGAAAGTTTTATCGGACAACAATGGAAAAGTTTCCCGAAAGCCAGACGCCTGCTGCACGATAGCCGCTTGCTCACATAAGAGAGTGTTCAAGTTTTGCTCGATCGATAACCGTTAGTTTACGCTTGTAAAGCGAGATAATCCCTTCGTCGATCATTTCTCCGAGAGTACGCGCCAACGAAGGTCGCTGCACTCCAAAAAATTCGGCCAGCTGTGTCTGTGTGCGTTTCAGATAAAAACTATTTTGTTCCGATGTCGTATTTTCCAGAATATAAAGGCTGAGTTTGGCCCGAAGGCTTTTAATGGAAAGAAGTTGTATTTTGCCGGAAAGAAATACCATCATGTTGGAGTTCATTTTCATGAAATTGTCAAACAACCTATCGTCAGACATCATTTCCTGCATCCAATCACTTTTGGGTATAACGACCAAAATACTTTTTTCCAAAGCAATCACATCCACCGGAAAACGGTTTTTCTCTGCAAAGAGAAATGCAGGCGCCAACGGGCGAAAAGGTTCTATAAACTCTATCTCCAACAAATTACCCTCTTTTGTTACCATTTGGGTACGTACAAGCCCGGCTACCAGAATCTCCAGAAAACGGATCTGTTCGTTTTGCCGAGCTACCAATTCACCCTTTTCCGCAATTTTTATTTTATAATCTGTCCGTTCAATGAGATCGATTATTTCGGAGCGGTTCAAACGGTTGAATAACGCACACTTTTCAAGATCATATTCTCTCCAGTCAGTTTCTTTCATGTTGTGAAAATATAAAAAAACAACGGATGTAACTTCGATTACATTTCATACGGGCTATTCATCCTAAATTTGCATCAAAAATAAAAGATACTCATACAAAAAACAATTATTTATGGAAAAAATGTTCTGTTATCAATGTCAGGAAACAGCCAAAAACACCGGATGTACGGTAAAAGGAGTATGCGGAAAAACGGCGGATGTCGCCAACCTTCAAGACCTGTTAATGTTTTTGTGCAAAGGAATTTCTCACTATACGGTTCGTTTACGCGAAAAAGGGATCGAAATAGCCGAAATCAATAAATTCATCACCGACAGCTTATTTATGACCATTACGAATGCTAATTTCGACAAAAGTCGTTTTATCGCACGCATTTTGATGGCATACGAAATGCGCAATGCGGCAAAAGAGCGATTAATCGGTATCGGTGGTCGCGTGGATGACATCACTTACGATGGCGCCCTTTGGGTAGGAGAAACCGAAGACGAAATGGCTGAAAAGGCTTCGGAAACAGGTATCCTGCACACCGAAAACGAAGATGTGCGCTCTCTGCGCGAATTGACCATCTACGGGCTAAAAGGTATGGCAGCGTATGGCGAACATGCCTATAACTTAGGCTATGAGTCGAACGACATCTATGCTTTTATGCAACGCGCACTGGTTGCCACAACCGACGACGCACTCCCACTCGAGGCGCTGATAGCCCTCGTGCTCGAAACCGGAAAGTATGGCGTACAGGTAATGGCATTGCTTGACAAAGCCAATACATCGAATTACGGAAATCCCGAAATAACCAAAGTGAACCTTGGTGTACGCAACAATCCGGGCATCCTTATTAGCGGGCACGATATGAAGGATATGGAAGAACTCCTCAAACAAACCGAAGGCACGGGCGTGGACGTATATACACACAGCGAGATGCTTCCGGCAAACTACTATCCGGCATTCAAGAAATACGGTCATTTCGTGGGTAACTACGGCAGTTCGTGGTGGCATCAGACCGAAGATTTCGAAAATTTCAACGGCGTTGTCCTGTTTACGACCAACTGCATTGTTCCGCCCCGAAAATCAGCTACCTACACCGACAGGGTATATACTACCGGCGCATCGGGGTTTGAGGGGTTTAAACACATCGAAGATCGCAAAAACGGACAACCCAAAGATTTCTCCGCCCTGATAGAACACGCGAAAAAATGCGCTCCACCAAAAGAAATAGAAACGGGAGAAATTGTAGGAGGATTCGCGCACAATCAGGTTATTGCATTGGCCGATAAAATAATCGAGGCCGTAAAATCGGGAGCCATCCGTAAATTCTTTGTCATGGGCGGATGCGACGGACGTATGAACGGACGCAACTACTACACCGAATTTGCCGAAAAATTACCCGAAAACACGGTCATACTCACCGCCGGATGTGCCAAATACCGCTACAACAAGCTGCCTCTGGGCAATATCAATGGCATCCCGCGCGTACTCGATGCCGGACAATGCAACGACAGTTTTTCGCTCGTGAAAATTGCCCTTGCTCTCAAGGAAGCCTTCGGCCTGAACGATTTGAACGATTTACCCATTGCCTACAACATTGCATGGTACGAGCAGAAAGCGGTTATCGTATTGCTTGCATTGCTTTCGCTCGGTGTAAAAAACATCCATCTCGGCCCCACACTTCCCGCTTTCCTATCGCCTAATGTGGTAAACGTGCTGGTCAACAATTTCGGAATCGGCGGAATCACTACCGTAGATGAAGATTTGAAAATGATGTTGGAGGCATAAAAGTACAATCTGTCGTTGCGGCTATCGAAACAAATCTGATGTGGAGGATAAAAAACCTGACAAATTGTCATAAATTACCTCAACGCCGGGGTTCTTTACCCCAACGACGGGCTGTTTTACTCCAACAGAAAACTTTTATAGGACAACTATGATTTTTTTGCAGAATAATCCCAAATTGTAACCCAAGTTACAATTCGGCTTCATTCCGAATAATATCTTTGCAATACCGATAAGCGAAATTGCAATCTTTGCACTTTCAATCTCATTACAAACTCAAAAATATTTACACAATCAAATAACAAAGAAAATTATGGCAACTTTTGAACCCGCAAACATATTTTCGATGGAAGATGCTATCGAATACTCCTCAGGAGGCGTCATCAGCAAACAGGTAATAAAAAAACAGTGGGGAAATGTCACACTCTTTTCGTTCGATAAAGATCAGGGTCTTACCGAACATACTTCACCCTTCGACGCAATGGTTCAGATGCTCGACGGCGAGGCCGAAATCCGTATCGACGGACAACCTTATCGGTTGAAAAAAGGCGATTGCATCATCATGCCCGCCAACCATCCGCACGCATTGCACGCTACGGAGGCGTTTAAAATGGTTCTCACAATGATTAAACAATAAGAATATGAGCGAAATTATCAACAACTCATCGCAACGCAAAGAGTTGCTGCGCCACCTCCTTCTGAGGCTGCACGAAGGCGAAAATCCCGAAGTATTGCGTCAACGCCTTATCGACGCGCTAAAAAACATTCCATACAACGAAGTGGTGGAAGTGGAACAGGAACTTATCAACAGCAACGCGCTTACCGAAGCAGAAATTCTCGATTTCTGCGATCTGCACACCGCCGTACTCGACGGCAGCATCGATTTGGCGGGCGCCAAAACCGTTCCGCCCGGACATCCGGTAGATACGTTCAAAAAAGAAAATCTGGCTATACGCCGCGAATTGGAAAAATACGAAACGCTGAAAAGCGACATGGCGCAAATTCAAGACACGCAAATTATCGGATACGTAATGCAATTGCGCACCATTCTCAACAACCTTTCCGACATCGACAAACACTACAAACGTAAAGAATACCTGCTTTTCCCCTACCTCGAAAAACACCTTATCACAGGCCCCCCAAAAGTAATGTGGGGAAAGCACGACGAAATTCGGGGGTTGCTCAAAAATGCACACGAAACCCTCTCTTCGCCCATTTCAAGCGTCGGAGAGTTGAAGTCGGTCGTTGAATTGGCCATAAATCCCGCCATCGAAATGCTTGCCGGAATGATTTTGAAAGAGGAGGAAATTCTATTTCCCATGACGCTGGATACGCTCACGGAAGAAGAATGGTATAAGATTTACCGCGAAACTCCCGAATTCGGCTATTGCCTTTTCGACCCCGAAGAGGAATGGAAGCCATCGGGAGTAAAAACGGAAAAAGCCGAATATGTAACCGCCGACGCCATTCGCCTCTCTTCCGGAGCATTCAACCTCGCAGAACTCGAAGCGCTTTTCCTACACCTGCCCATCGACATTACGTTTGTGGACAAAGAGGATAAGGTGCGTTTCTTTTCGCACAGCCCCAAGCGCGTTTTCGAGCGCAACCGCTCCATTATCGGCCGTGATGTGCGCATGTGCCATCCGCCCGGAAGCGTACACATCGTAGAACAGATTCTTTCCGACTTCAAAAGCGGAAAAGAAAACAAGGCCGTTTTCTGGATGTCGAACTTTATGGGACGTTTCATCTACATCGAATACTCGGCCGTACGCGGAAAAGAAAACGAATACCTTGGCGTAGTGGAAGTAACGCAGGATATTACGCAGATACGAAAATTGGAAGGCGACCAACGGTTGCTGTCTTACGAAAAAAAATAATCGATGCAAATTACCCCCGATACGAAAGTTGCGGAACTCCTGGATCGGTTTCCTCAATTGGAAACGGCCATGCTGAAACTTTCTCCCGCTTTTGCCGCATTGAAGAACCCCGTATTAAGAAAAACGGTTGCAAAAGTTACATCATTGCAACAAGCGGCCAAAGTGGGCGGAATAAATGTCGTGGAAATGGTGACCATCCTTCGGAAAGAGGCGGGACTGTCGCCGCCCGATGAACACTTCCGTCTCGTTCAAAGCGAAAAATCCGTTCCTTTTTCGGAGAAAACGGATAGCCCGAACATTGTTTATCGATTGGATGTACGCCCCGCTATCGAAGCGGGCGAAAACCCGAAAGAGGCTGTTATCAAAGAAGCCGAAAAGCTTCTGCCCGGCGAGATGATGGAACTGCTCTCTCCTTTTCCGCCGATACCGTTAATTGAGTTGTTGCAGAAAAGAGGATTCCGGATAACGGCGCCGGAATCCGCAAACGGTACTATCCTGACTTTGATAGAAAAGCCCGCGCCTTAATCGCGATTTCTGTCGAACCACGCATTCAGGCTGTCGAGCAAGACGGGCGAATCCTTTCTTACCGCCCACGACTCCAACTGCGTGAAACTGATGTCGGTTTCGAAATCGATTTCGGGAAATTTACCCGCAAGCTTCCCAACAACTTGCTCGTTGGCAACCGTAAAATCGATATCGCCTCCGGCAACCATCATGACCAGTTGCTCCTCTTCGTAAACACCGTTTTCCTTGATGTAAATAGTATCGCCAATTTCGTGCGCCAGATTTTGCAAACGCAAAATGGCCGGAGAAGCTTTGTGCACATAAACGGTTTTCTTTGCCAAATCGAGATGCTGCCGAATGGGCTGGATGCTGTCGTTAAATTTCGCTTTCCGCTGAACCAAAACAAGTTTGCCGAGATTGATGGATTGGGTAAAGGCAAATTTTTCGCGAAGTCGGGTATTGATCGGGATGCTTCGAGCGACGACATCGTATTTCCCGCGTTGCAAACCGGCCAAACTCTCTTCGAGGCTGTTCTCCAGAAAAATATTCACTCCAATCCCCCAATCCCGTTCCAGTTTTTTTATCAGGTCATACTGTACGCCAACGATAGAGTCTCCCGATACATAATACCCCACAGCATTGTAATCGGTTGCGATGTTTATTTCTCCATCGGCAATAATCTCTCGATAATCGCGCAAAGCAGAAGAACCGCCTCTCTTCGCAATATATATCAGCAATACAATGAGGCAAACAGCCGCTGCCAACAACACCGCGTAAATAAAAATCAATCTTTTGGGATGCATAGGATAATGTTTAATTCTTCAACGCCAAAGCCGTATGAAACCCTCCTGCCGTCAATTGTGTAAATCTACCGATAACCCGAGTTTTATCATAAACGGATTTACCGGATAATTCGGCTGCGAATAGTATTCGCGCGGTGTCAAAAATTGTGAAGCCGCATTGTACAACATCACAAAAAAGCGGGTTTGCTTGAGGTGCATATTGGCATAGACGGTTGCTATCGGATAATTGCCGACTTCTTTTTCTCTTTGGTTATAAAACTGAAGCAATGCAGGTTCGTACCCCGGAGCGAAATAGCGGGTATGATAATGCGCATCCACCCCGAATTGCAAAGTGAGTTCGTTTGCTATCTTCGTCAATAAAAACATATTCGAATAGAGACTCAACATCGGCACGGGAATCACTTCCTGATTGCTCGATGTTTGATAAACCAATTCATTGTTCCAGTTGAAAATCCCGAATCTCAATTTCTGATCGATGCGGGCGGCTAAGACCTGTACATTCCCCGAATATTGGGCAATATTCCGCTCCCGATCAAAATAGATATGATTCTGCACGTTCTCAACTCCCA
>JBGYGP010000273.1:0-6677 GCA_041820645.1 Proteiniphilum sp.
GACTGTTTTGCTCCCGGAACCCTTATTTATGTCACAGAGACATAATGGAATGTCACAGAGACATAATGGAATGTCTCGGAGACATAATGGGATGTCACAAACACATAATGGGATGTCCCGGAGACATAATGGGATGTCACAAACACATAATGGAATGTCCCAGAGACATAGTGGAATGTCACAGAGACATAGTGGGATGTCACAAACACATAATGGAATGTCACGGAGACATAATGGAATGTCACGGAGACATAATGGAATGTCGCAAACACATAATGGAGTGTCTCGGAGACATAACGGAATGTTTCGCGGCGTCAAATTCGAGCATTAGGCCACTTTGCGTTATCATTTTCACCCATCACGATGTAAACGAACTTGGCGTTCTTCGCATTAGAAAAAAACGCAAAGAACGCCAAGACAGGGGAGGTTGCTAATTCGCGCAACGGGAAAACCGGAATATTTCAATAAATTACAATGTTTTCAGATTCAGATTTTTCCATTGTACTTTGATGCCGCCTCCATCGTGAATTTGGAGCGCGATGCGTCCTTGTGCTTTCCCGATTTTCTCGTCGGTAAGGTCGATCATTTGTTCGCCGTTGAGCCATGTTTTCACGTTGTCTCCTTGCACAACGATCCGGAGGGTATTCCACTCGCCTTGTTTCAAGATGTTTTCTTTTTCATCGGGAATTTGCACCAGCCAGCCGCGACCGTATGACTCGTAAATGCCTCCGGTATCCATTCCCTGGGGGGCTACTTCCACCTGCCAGCCGTTTACAATTGCTTCCGGTTCGATGAATGAGCGGATGAAAACGCCCGAGTTTCCGTTAGCCAACTGTTTGAAATCTACCGAGAGGTCGAAATCGTCGTAATATTGGCGAGTGGCCAGATATCCGTATTGTTTTTGCGGGCTGCTTTCGCAAACCAGAAGGCTGTCTTGCACATACCATTTTTCGGTTCCGAAAATTTCCCATCCGTGCAGATCTGTTCCGTTGAAAAGATTTACCTCCCGGTTTTTGCGGGGAAGTTCTCTGATTTTCACATTGCGAAACCAAGCGGCAGAGCCGTGGTCTTGAAGACAGATAACGCCTTTTCGCGCCAATCCGTATTCGGGAGCGTTTTCCCATTTGCCGCTGTTTTTGCGGGCAAACCAGTCGTCGGTCCACGCTTCGAATTCAATCACTTTTTCGCCGTTGAGCCAATGTTCCACATGCCCGTTGTCGAAAACAATCTTCGATGTATTCCATTCTCCCGCCGGTTTGATGATCAGCTTCGTTGTGTCGGGAACGTACATGGCGTAATCGGCGGCTGTTTTTTGCCAATCTTCCAGAGGTTGAGGGAAGCCCAAATTGTCGATAAGCTGATACTCGGGGCCTGTAACATAGGGCACTTTGAATTTTGGGTTTTCCACTACATGATAGAGCATGCCGCTGTTGCCGCCTTCGGCGATTTTCCAATCCCAAACAAGTTCAAAGTTTTCGTAAACCTTATCGGTTACGATATAGCCGTGTTCGTCGGCTCCGGTGCCTTTGGCCTGAATCATGCCGTCTTCCGCAAACCAGGGAGCGGTAAGCGAGTCGCCGTTGTAGTCGCGCCATCCGCTGAGGTCGGAACCATTGAAGAGCAACTGCCATCCTTCTGCTTTTTCGGCTTCTGTGAGTACATTCTGTTTTTCGATAGGAGCGCACGATACGAGGATTGAACCTGCCGTCATCGCGCAAAGAATTAATTTTTTTGATTTCATACGATAGAATTTAATTTTTAAACATTAAGGTTGTATGGAACTCGCATTCCCGATCGATATCGGGACATTTTCCTCTGTGTAATCGATTTACATGCTCGTTTCAGACAACAATATTTATGATTTGACAATGAAATTATTTTCGCGTATTGGGGTTTAGCAGGCGGTTGTATTCCTCCGTATTGCCGATAAGGCGCAATCCTTCGTTAAAAATATCCATCTCGTCGTTGATGATTTTGAAATAGGCGGAAGTATCGTAAAGGTCTCTTGCCATCAGTGCCTTGAGTTGAACCGACAGAAAATCTTTCGATTTTTCGAACTCCTCGTCGTTCCAGACCACCCCTTCGGCTTCGGCCGTTTTTTTCAAATCCGACAGGTCGGAATCGCTTAATTGGTAACCGGTTTTGAATTTATCTACATCGGGGTAAGCCTCCAGCAGCGATTTGCGGTTTTTATCCACTTTGCCGATTGTGAACCGGTTGACCACTCCCTTGCCGATAAGCGCGCGGTGCAGCGGGGTGGCGGAAGTGGTGTCGATGGGGACAAAAAGGTCGGGCATGATGCCGCCTCCGCCGTAAACGACGCGTTTGTTGATTAATGTGGTGTACTTGAGCGAGTCGGGAAAATGGATGCTGTCGGCATGCAACATTTCGCCGTGTTGAAGGCGGTTTAAGAAATCTTTGTTGTATGCTTCGATATTCCCCTCTTCGTAAGGTTTCTGAATGCTCCTCCCCGCCGGCGTGTAGTAACGGGCAACCGTCAGGCGAATCATTGTGCCGTCGGGCAAGGGAAACTGCCGTTGCACCAAGCCTTTCCCGAATGTTCTGCGCCCGACAATCACTCCTTTATCCCAATCTTGCAAGGCTCCGGCAACGATTTCGCTGGCCGAGGCGGAACCTTCGTCCACCAGAACCACCACTTTCCCGTCGATAAAGTTTCCTCCCGGAACGGTTTTCAACTCAAACCGAGGTTGATTTTTTCCTTCGGTATAAACAACCAATCTGTTGGAGGGCAAAAACTGATTTGCGATCTCCGAAGATGTTTGCAAAATCCCGCCGCCATTGCCCGTGAGGTCGAAAATAAGATTTTTCATACCTTTGGCTTTCAGCTCTTTTACCGCTTTCACAAATTCCTCTCCCGAATTGACACCGAAGCGGCTCAAACGAATATATCCTGTTTGCGGATTGACCATGTAGGAGGCATCGATTCTGTAAATAGGTATTTTGTCTCTTACAATTCTGAATTACATCAAATCGGGGGCGCCGCGCCGCAATACTTTTATATCGACCGATGTACCTTTGGGTCCGCGAAGCATTTTTATCACATCTTGGGAGTTCTTTTTTACTCCCGCGATAAGCGAATCGTTTACGTAAATGTTTTTGTCGCCCGGCATCAACCCTACTTTCTGGGAAGGGCCGCCGGAGATGACTTCCATGACGTAAAGCGTATCGGTAAGCATGTTGAACGAGATGCCGATGCCGTCGAAATTTCCCTGCAACGGTTCGTTCATGGCTTGCACCTCTTCTTTGTCGAGGTACGAGGAGTGCGGGTCGAGCTCCTTCAACATTGCTCTGATAGCGGTTTCGGCAAGTTTTTCGGAATTGCTGTTGTCCACATAAAAGTTATTGATAAGTTGCAAAGTACGGTCTATTTTCAACGATTGGGCGCGGGCAGCGGGTTGCGAAAAGGAAAGCGCGGCGATAGCCGTAAAAGCACATACAAGAAAGGTTGTTTTTTTATACATTGTCGAAATGGTTGAAATAGGTTGTCATAAAAGAATCCCTTCGGGAACAAACCGGCTCGCATCGTGTCCGTATCTGAGGAGTTCTCTTACGTGGGTGGAGCTGATGTGAGTAAATTCCGGTTCGGTAAAAAACAAAAAGGTTTCTATTCCGGAAATCGCACGATTGAGGTCGGCAATGGTCTTTTCGTACTCAAAATCGTTTACGGTACGAATTCCTCTCAATATAAACCGTGCCCCTTTTTCTTTGGCAAAATCGATGGTGAGGGAGTCGTAGGCGGCAACCTCGATACGGGGATTGTCTTTGTAATAATTGCGGATGCCTTCCAATCGTTTCTCCAAAGGGAAATAGCTCTTTTTGGAGTCGTTTACGCCGATGGCGACAATTATCTTATCCACCAAGGCCAATCCTCGTCTGACCAGCGATTCGTGCCCGATAGTAAAGGGGTCGAAGGTACCCGGGAAGAGAGCCGTTTTCCGATTCTCTCCTTCGTTTTCGTGCCAAGCCGGATTGTTTTTTTGTTCGGGATGTTCCATAGTCTGTTTTTTCGAGTAGCTCTCTTTTCTAAAAAAAGGAGATTAATCTTCTTCAACCACAAGGTTTTCTATGATAAATTCCTGACGGTCGGGCGTATTTTTCCCCATATAAAATTCGAGCAGCTCCCTGATTAAATCCTCTTTGCGAAGCGAAACCCTGTCGAGGCGAATGTTTTCTCCGATGAAATTCTTGAATTCGTCGGGCGAGATTTCTCCAAGTCCTTTGAAACGGGTGATTTCGGGATTGGCTCCCAATTCTTCGATGGCCGCCAGTCGCTCCTCTTCGGTGTAGCAGTAGAGGGTTTTTTTCTTGTTGCGTACTCTGAAAAGCGGCGTTTGCAAGATGTACACGTGTCCCTTTTTTACCAAATCGGGATAATATTGGAGGAAAAAGGTAAGCATCAGCAGGCGGATGTGCATGCCGTCGGTATCGGCGTCGGTTGCGATAATCACGCGGTTGTAGCGCAATCCCTCCAGTCCGTCGTCGATATTGAGCGCCGCTTGCAGCAAATAAAACTCTTCGTTCCCCGAAATATCCTGTTTTTTTACATTGAAGGTGTTGAGCGGTTTCCCTCGAAGGCTGAAAACGGCTTGCAGATTCGGATTTCTGCTTTTCGTGATGGAGCCGCTCGCCGAATCGCCCTCGGTGATGAAAATACTCGTTTCCTCGAGGTTATCTCCTTTGGCGTCGTTGTAATGGATGCGGCAGTCGCGGAGTTTGCGGTTGTGCAGGTTGGCTTTCTTTGCCCTTTCGCGTGCCTGTTTGGTAATGCCGGAAATGGCTTTTCGCTCTTTTTCCGACTCGATGATTTTTTTCTGGATAATGTCTGCCGTATCCAGATTTTTGTGCAGGTAGTTGTCGAGTTCTTTCTTCAGAAAATCGCTCACATGCTTATTCACGGAGAGCCCTCCGGGCGACATGTCTTTCGAACCCAATTTGGTTTTGGTCTGCGACTCGAAAACCGGTTCTTCTACCTTTACGCTGATGGCGGCAACAATTCCGTTGCGGATATCGGAGTATTCGTAGCTTTTATTGAAAAACTCCTTGATTACCCTGGCCACCGCTTCGCGAAAAGCGGAAAGGTGCGTGCCGCCCTGCGTGGTATGCTGTCCGTTTACAAACGAGTAAAATTCTTCTCCGTACTGGTTGGAGTGCGTAATGGCCACCTCTATATCTTCGCCGAAAAGATGGATGATGGGATAGAGGATTTCGGTTGTGAGGTTTTCGTTGAGCAAATCTTCCAATCCTTTTTTCGACAGGAAACGTCTTCCGTTGTAAATGATGGTCAATCCGATGTTGAGGAAGACATAATTTTTGAGTAATGCTTCGATGTATTCGTCGCGATAAGCGTATTCGCCGAAAATTTCTTTATCGGGAGTAAACCGCACAAGGGTTCCGTTGCTTTCCGAAGAGTTTTTTTTGTCGGCATCGCAAGTTACCTGCCCTTTTTCGTAGCTTACGCTTTTCGATTCTCCTTCGCGGTAACTTTCGATAAAGAAATGCGATGCCAGAGCGTTCACCGCTTTGATACCTACTCCATTAAGTCCTACGGACTTTTTGAATGCCTTGGAGTCGTACTTGGCGCCGGTATTCATTTTCGAAGAAACGTCCACGACTTTTCCCAACGGAACTCCCCGCCCATAGTCGCGTACGGTTACCGTTCCGTCTTCGATGGTTACTTCGATGTTTTTTCCGTAGCCCATGCTGTACTCGTCGATGGAGTTGTCCAGCACCTCTTTGAGCAGCACGTAGATGCCGTCGTCGGAGGAGGAGCCGTCGCCAAGTTTGCCGATGTACATTCCCGGACGGCGGCGGATATGCTCCTGCCACTCCAGGGTAATGATATTGTCCTCTATGTAATTGTTCTGCTCTTTAACTTCTAATACTTCGCTCACCGTTTTCTTTTTATAAATCTTTTATATACGCTCTTCGTTTTTTGTGTTGTTTGGCATCGAGGTCGCTCCACATCGATTGTACTTTGCTGTTTATTTCCAATTCGGGATTGCTCTCTGCGCACTCAAATCCCATGGCGATGGCTTCGGGGATAAACTGTCTGAAGATAAGAGCATTTACGCCTTTCCCTTGATATTCCGGGTCTACGCCTATCAGCATCAAATCGAGTACTTTATTGTCTATTCCTTTGAGGGCTTTGTACATGTGCAGCCATCCCGTAGGCAGAAATCTGCCGCGCGATTTTTGCAAAGCTTTCGCCAAGCTGGGCAATCCGATTCCCACGCCAATGAGTTTGTTGTCTTCTTCGCGCATGACCAACGAGAGGAAATTCAGGCGCAGCATCGGGATATACATGTTCACGTAGTAGTCTATTTGGGCGTCGGAGAGGGGCACAAATCCGTATAAATCTTTGTATGATTTGTTGAGTAGTTCAAAAATTTCGCGGGCATAGGGGCCTACGTCTTTTTTGCTTTCGAGTTTTACGGTTTTCAGTTTGAACCGTTTCTTTACCATTTCGGCAACCCGCATAAAGCGTTCGGGGACTTCCTTCGGGACAGGAATCAGATATTCCACCCAGTCTTGCTCTTTCCGGAAACCCAATTTTTCGAGATGTTCCGGATAATAGGGGTAGTTGTAAATGGTTTGCATAGTCCCGATTTGGTCGAAACCCTCAATCAAAAGGCCTTCGTAATCGAAATCGGTAAAGC
>JBGYGP010000274.1:0-3822 GCA_041820645.1 Proteiniphilum sp.
ATTTTATAAAAGACAACATTTCTCTTATCGCCATCGGCGTAGGTTCGGTGGTTTTGGGAATTGCGTTGAGCTATTCGATACATGTGATTACCCACTATAGCCATGTGAAATCGTGTCGGCAGTTGGTCGAAGAATTGTCTTATCCGTTGGTGATTGGTGGATTTACGACCATTGCGGCGTTTTTGTCGTTGCTTTTCACTTCGTCGGCCATGCTGCGCGATTTCGGATTGTTTTCCGCGCTTGCACTTGTTGGCACAACTTTGTTTTGTTTGCTTTTTTTGCCTCATCTCCTTAACGGGAAAAACAATTTGAAAACTACCCGTAAAGTTTTGAACACGGTGGAAAAGATAGCCTCTTATCCTTACGAAAAGAATAAAATACTTTGGGCTGTTGTTTTGACTCTCTTTGTAGCGGGACTTTTTACCGCTCAACATGTAGAATTCGATAATGATATGTCGAATTTGAATTACGAGCCGGCACACGTCAGAGAGTCTGAACAAAAAATGAAACAGCTTTTTGCACAAAGCGACCAACAGCAAATTATGTTTGTTTCGATCGGTAAAACTCCCGAAAGTTTAATGAGAAACTATGCCGAAAATAGTCGTCAGTTGGAGAAATTGAAATCGGAGGGGAAAATCAACCATTTTATTTCGATTGACAAATTTATACTTTCACCCTCCGAACAGCATAAGCGCATAGAAAAATGGAAGCATTATTGGACTTCGGAGAAAAAGTTACAGGTTGAAAACAATCTTATGGAGAGCGCGTCGAAATACGGATTTTCGTCAGAGGCTTTTCAACCTTTTAAGGCATTGTTAAATAGGCCTTATAATCCTTATACGGAAGGGGAATTGATTCAAGCCATCCCGTTTCTGGCCGATTGGATTATATCCGGGAACGATTTTTTGATGGGTGTTTCTCAAGTTCAATTATCTGACAATCAGAAAAATTATGTGTACGGAGTCATGGCGGAAGATGTCGATTTGGTGATTTTCGACCGTGGATTTTTCACCAATAAATGGGTTTTGGCTATCAATCACGATTTCAATACGATATTGTTTCTCTCCTCGGTTATTATCTTTTTGGCTTTGTTGGTTTCATACGGAAGATTGGAACTGGCCCTTATGGCATTTGCTCCGATGACAGTAAGTTGGGTTATCATCTTGGGATTGATGGCTGTTTTAGGTATCGAATTTAATATTGTCAATATTATTTTGGCAACTTTTATTTTCGGGTTGGGAGATGATTATTCCATCTTTATGATGGATGGCGTACAACAGGAATATCGTGCCGGAAAAAAGATGGTTAATGCGCACAAAATAGCGATATTTTTCTCCGCATTCACAGCTTTTGTGGGAATGGGTGTGATGATTTTTGCAAAACATCCCGCTTTGAAATCAATTGCAGTTGTCAGTATTCTCGGCTTATTATCGGTATTGCTGGTTTCGTATATGGTAATACCCTGGCTCTTCAGGCTGTTTGTCGCAAATCCTGCCCGAAGAGGCAACTACCCGTACACGATAATTCATTTTCTCAATACGACAATTACTTATTTGATATTTGTTGCCGGCAGTTTGATTTTGTTAGTCGTTCGGGCATTTATGTTCTTAATTCCGGTATCGAAAAAGAGAAAACAAACGTTTTTCAGTAAGTTGGTGATGTTTTCCTGTCGGTTTCTTATTCGTATCTCTTCGATGAATAAATTCGAATTGCTAAATCTTCACCGAGAAAACTTTGAGAAACCGGCTGTTATCGTAGCCAACCATCAATCCATGATTGATATTCTAGTTTTGTTATCGCTTTATCCTAAATTTTTGATGGTTACCAATAAATGGGTTTGGAATTCGCCTGTTTTCGGTCATGTGGTGCGGTATGCCGGATTTATTCCGTCGATGGTAGGATTCGACAAAATGAAAGAAACAATCGAAGCAAAAGTTGCCGACGGATATTCGGTAGTTATTTTTCCTGAAGGGACGCGGTCTGCCAACGGGAAAATAAAACGGTTTCATAAAGGAGCGTTCGCTCTTGCAAGACAACTCGCGCTGGACGTGATTCCCGTCGCGATATATGGAGCGGGCTTGATTCTCAACAAAAGACAGATGTATTATCTCAAACCTGGAACTTTAGCCGTTTCTATTTTGCGAAGAATTTCGCCGGAGGAAGCTTCGGAATATCTTTCGGAACAGCAATTTGCGAAAAGTGTGGGAAATATTGTGCGGAGTGAGTACGGTCGTTTGGAAGAGAAATTTTCGCGTCCGGCAAACAAATATTTCAGACACTGTCTGAATGCCAACTATATCTATAAGGGTCCGATAGAAGAGTGGTACGTGCGGGTAAAAGCTGCGATGGAAAATTATTACGAATATTTCGAGTCGATTATTCCGCGTAATGCATCGGTTGTGGATGTAGGGTGCGGTTACGGAATGCTTTGTTATATGCTGGTAAACACTTCGGCAGAACGAAATGTGATTGGTGTCGATTACGACGAGGATAAAATAGCCGTGGCAAACCATAACTTTTCGAAAACCGACAAATTGCAGTTTCGTCATACGGATGCTTTGAATTTCGATTATCCGACCGCAGATGTTTTTGTTGTAAGCGATATGCTTCATTACATTGACTTTGCTTCTCAAGAGCTTCTTCTCGAAAAATGCGTGGAAAAACTCAATCCTGAAGGAATGATAATTGTTCGCGACAGCAATTCAGAAAGAACATCGAAACACAAAACAACCCGTTTTACGGAAATACTTTCTACACGGATTTTCAAATTCAATAAAACGGAACAAAAATTGCAATTTCCCTCGGCAAGCCGATTTGAAGATTTTGCAAAAAATCACGATCTGCTGTTCGAAACCAAATCGAACGATAAATATACTTCCAACCAAATCTTTATTTTTAGAAAAAAACAACGATTTAACGATGAAAGTAAAATATGATGTGGTGATTATTGGAAGCGGTTTGGGAGGGCTTATTTGTGGTGCTGTGCTTTCGAAAGAAGGACTTTCTGTTTGTGTGCTTGAGAAGAACGATCAGGCCGGTGGATGTTTTCAAAACTTCAAGCGTTTCGGCGTAACTCTTGATACCGGCATCCACTATATCGGAAGCCTGGACGAAGGCGAAGTGCAACACCGGTATTTTTCGTATCTTGGCATCATGAATCGATTGAATTTGGTGCGATTGGAAGAAAACTGTTTTGAGCGTCTTTATTTTCCCGATAAAGCATACGACTATGCAATGGGCATACGCCCCTTTGTGGATAGGTTGGTCGAAGATTTTCCCGGAGAAAGAGAGAATCTCAACCGATATATGCGTTCGATATCCCGGATTGCCGATACAATATCGGAAGATGTGTTGCGCAACGGAAAAATATCGGCTGTATCCCTCGAATCCTTTACCATATCGGCTTGGGATGAGATAGTTAAAACTACGCGGAATAACAGGTTGAGAGAGATTCTCTCAAATCCGACAATGCTTTACGCCGGAAATAAAAATTCGTCGATGTTTTATACCCATGCCATGATTGCATCCTCTTATCTGCATGGTTCTTATCGGTTTATTGGAAGTAGCATGCAGCTTACGGATGCTTTGATAAAGACAATCGAGGAGCAGGGAGGCGAAGTATGCACGCAGGCCGAAGTTACCGCAATCGGATGCAAGGAGTACAATCTGGTAAATTCGATCGAAGTAAAAGGAAAGGATGAAATCCAGACCGAATATGTAATATCTTCACTTCATCCTCGATACACAGCCCAAATGATAAAGGGGGCGACCGGTATTCGCAAGGCATACCTGGCCAGATTACAATCTTTGCCCAATTCAATC